>JAEZKW010000016.1 GCA_023415375.1 Bacillota bacterium | reverse complement strand
GCAGGGATTAAAATAATTAATATTTCCTCAGTGGCGTAAGCAATTGATGAAATCGCATCGCTCGATAAAATAGGCAATCCCCAAAAGACACTATATTTTTCCTGTTTTAATGCCTCATTTTCTAATGGCTTTCCAATTAAAAACCGTTTCACCCAACTCATAAAGGTCACCTCATTCGATTTATTCAATAAAAAACTACACCAGGGAGTCCCATGGTGTAGTTTTAACTTAAAAAGTTAAATTTGAACCATTGCCTCTCTTCGGCGCCTACGAGGTTAGCTGACGGGTTAGGGTTGGAGAGCACCCTTTAAGCTCACTGTGAAGTGAGATTAATTCACCCCCACGGATTGGTTCCCCCGTTTTCTAAGAGGCTGTCTAAAAAGTAATTTAAAATTTATAAGAAATACAATTATATAGCTTCATCGAATACGTTGATTGCAATTTATTGTATTTCTTTATCATGCGTGCGCTTGCGCACGAATTTACTTTTAGGACAGCCCTTTTTAGAGATTAGGCGAAAAAATATAATGCTTAATTTACCACCATTTTTATTAAGAAGCAAAACTTTAGTTCTATCAAAAACGACAAATTTTTGATAAAAACTGGAATATCTCGACATTCACATTGAGCTATCTCAGCAAATCTTTAAAATTCTACTTACAGTGTTATTTATTGATGAATAAGTCTCAGTCTAAATCAAAATCTTAGTCTCCACAAGGATTGGTCCATCATCTACATCAAGACTGTTTTTATGAACAAAATATTAAATCGTCATACTATTTCACTCTTTGAAAAATCAATTTCATTTAACACAATATTTAAATTGAGGTTTAAAATTTATTTGTTCCATCCGCTTTGCCAGAGTGGTATAATTAATCCTGTTTGTAATGGGAAATGTAAGTCAAATATAAGTTCTAGAGGGTGGTATACCACGATGAAATATTTGATTATTTTAGGGGATGGCATGGCTGATTACCCGGTTCCTGCGTTGAACCGAAAGACTCCTTTGCAGGTCAGTTCAAAGCCATTTATGGATAAACTGGCAAGTCTGGGAGAATTGGGTATGGTAAGAACCGTTCCTGCGGGATTGCCCCCTGGGAGCGATGTGGCAAATCTCTCGGTGATGGGTTACGATCCCCACCTCTATTATACAGGACGTTCTCCACTGGAAGCGGCCAGCATGGGAGTTAACCTTAGCCCTACCGATGTCGCTTTTCGCTGTAATTTAGTCACTTTGTCCGATGCACCCTCATATCAGGAAAAAATAATGGTTGATTATAGTTCTGATGAAATTACCACTGCAGAGTCGGAGATTTTAATAAACGATATTGCTAAAGTGCTTAACACTGAGCAGTTTTCCTTTTATCCCGGTATCAGTTACCGTCATTTATTGGTATGGCATAATGGACCAACTCAGTGCCAGTTAACACCCCCTCATGATATTTCTGATCGTCCAATAACGGACCATTTGCCAAAAGGCGAAGGAGCTTTACAGCTATTTGAACTTATGCAAAAAAGTGTCCAAATTCTTAAAAACCACCCTATCAATGAGGCTAGAATTCAAAAAGGATTGCGTCCAGCTACCTCGATTTGGCTTTGGGGACAAGGAAAGAAACCTTCGATTAAAAGCTTCTATGAAAAATATCATTTAAAAGGATCGGTTATTTCTGCTGTTGACTTGGCTAAAGGCTTGGGAGTTTGTGCGGGGTTAGATGTCATTAACGTCCCGGGAGCAACCGGGAATGTGCATACCAATTTTCGTGGTAAAGCTGAAGCTGCCCTGAACGCTTTTAAGGAAGGCCAGGATTTCGTGTATCTCCATTTTGAGGCGCCTGACGAGGCCGGACACCGCGGTGAAGTTGAAAATAAGGTTATTTCAATTGAAAAAATCGATTCAGAAGTGTTAGGATATCTCTTGAAAGAAATGCCCAAACTAACGACGGATTTCAAGATTATGTTGCTACCAGACCACCCCACCCCGCTCACTTTAAAAACACATGTATCCGACCCGGTGCCATTTGTCATTTATCGGTACGATCCAGCAGAAAAGGTTGTCACCAAGCGAAGCTTTAATGAAGATACAGCGCGTCAAACAAATTTTCTCATTGAAAATGGTCATAGCTTGATGGATCATTTTATTGAAAAAAACTAATTTTTATGTAAAAATTGTGGTTAGGCTGTCGAAAAAGTAATGTTCCTTTTGGCGACAGCCTAAGTATCGACGACCAAGACCTTTTTCATCAAAGTTACCCCAAAGAAACACTAAGACAGCCTCAATCATAGTATAAGTAAGAATGAAAATATAATCCAGTAGATTGATTAAAACAGAATCTTTTGATGGCGAATCCAAATATTGGAAATGATACCGATTGCGCTCAAATTGGCCACCATTGCAGTACCTCCAAAACTGATAAATGGCAATGGAATTCCGGCTACCGGCATAATACCCAAATTCATGCCGATATTTTCCAACACATGAAAAAGAAACATTGAAACGATACCCGTTGCAATTAAGCATCCGGTTTTATCCTTTGCCCCAAGAGCAATTTTGATTCCCCGCCAAATCATTATAAAATACAGAACTATAATAGTAAAACTGCCGATGAATCCTAATTCCTCACTTAAAACCGAAAAAATAAAATCGGTGTGGTTTTCGGGGAGAAATCCCAGCCTTCCCTGAGTCCCCTTTAAATATCCCTTTCCAGAAAATTGTCCTGAACCTACCGCAATCATAGCCTGACTGATTTGCCATCCGGCACCGGTGCGATCTTTTTCCGGATTGGTAAAACTGGTTAACCGGTTAATTTGATAGGCCTTAACGGGCAAGGGTGTATGCAAATAATAGTGGCTGACAAAAACAACTGATATACACAGAACGCCGGCCATTATAACCCTAAGTAACTTGGTACCGGGTGCACCGGCAATGTACATCATCATAAACGTAAAAAAAATAAAAACCAAGGCAGTCCCTAAATTGGGCTGAGCGATGATTAATAACGAGGGGATTCCAGTATAACAAGACGGCTTAATAAAACTATAATAGGAATTGAGATTTTCCTTTTTCCCTAAATAATTTCCTAAAGTCACTATCAAAATTATTTTGGAAATTTCAGCAGGTTGAAAAAAAAACAACCAACTCTTTGCTCCATTTACTTCCCGCCCCAGAGGAGATAGCACAACAACAAGCATACCAACACTAATGACATATAAAACACGGCAGGCACGGTCGGATATCCGGTAATCGTGAAAAAGAAAAATAAAGCCGACCCCTGCACCTAAAATTGCCGCCATTGTCTGGCGTATTAAAAAAGAGTTCGGCTTTCCCGGTATTTTAAGATGAGTTGAACTATAAACCATTAATAACCCAACAAGTATGAGAAATCCAACCGCTGTTAACAAACTATAATCAAGATTCTTTATGATTTTTTTAAGTTCCATCCTTACTCCTTTGGCGAAAGCATATGGAAATAAACTCTTAAATTGGAGACTGGTGCAATCACAACTAAGCAGTAAAAGATTAAAAACCGCTCAAAATTGGTTCCGACGTTTCGGAGTCCTAGTTATTTTTCCAGGAAAGTGCGTACCGGGAATGAGTTTGGTAGTTATTTTTTGCTGCGGTTTATTTCAGGTCGGACAAAAAACAGCAATCACTGCTATTATCGTTTCCAATAGCCTATATTATTGCGGTCTTGTACTCATAAGCAGATATTTCGGAGGAAATTGGACCCGGTTACACAATCCACAAAAATTGTATTTATTTTTCATAATAGTATTCATTATATTCGCATTGGTTGGGGTATTTCATTTCAATTACCGTTTAAACCGAAAAAACACATAAGTGGTATCCCCTTGAAAACAGCAATAAAATTTTTTAACGCGCCAGAATAATTAAATAAAAGCGGAATTTGGATAAACCAACTAATGTCATAGACAAAACTACACATGATCCAATTTGCATTGGAGGATACCACGAATGCAAAAAATTATTATTGGTTTCATATTGTTAGTAATGTTGCTCCAGACGGGATGCCGATTAAACCGGCCCGGTGTGGAAGGTTCTTACATGAACGATCCTGGCGAACTTTGATTCCCTCCCTTCCCTAATGGCCCACAGTAATCTGGAGACTGGGTTTTGAAGACCCGAAATTTTGGCAGACCCTCGAAAAAAAACTAGGGTCAAAAATAATCCTAATTGAATGATTTTTTCACTTGGAGTGTAACGCTTTTCTTATAAATTGAGACTGTTCCCCAAAAAAATTGAACGCTAAAAAATACCATGGCTTTGATCCTTAATAGGCTGTAGATTTAGGAGAAGTGCATATTTTGGATAATATTTCCATAAACTTTATTGAATGATTTCTACAG
Source organism: Bacillota bacterium (assembly GCA_023415375.1). Taxonomy (GTDB): domain Bacteria; phylum Bacillota; class UBA4882; order UBA8346; family UBA8346; genus UBA8346. The sequence goes on along the minus strand of JAEZKW010000016.1, from coordinate 4,821 downwards.
GTTTGTGGAGGGTTGGCTTTGGTACAATCATCAACTCCAATTACATTAGCGCAATTACCATTTTATGAACTTCTACAGCTTATTGGAATCATTTTAGGCGTGATAATCAGTGTGACAACAATTGGCAAATTTATGGTCAAATCTTGCCAATGGATCCAAAAAAAATTATCCCAGCGAACATTATTATCGATACTCAACGGAAATTTATATGCTGAAGCTACAATCAGGAATTCTTTGCAATATTATATTGAACCGGATTGTCAGAGTGTTGATCCCTCCGGAGGAGACGATCCCAAATACGTTGTGGCAACCAGGGAACGGTTCAAAAGTTTTATGGATTCGTTTCTGAATCAGGCAACCCAATATAAGTATTTAATCATTCTTGCAGATTCAGGTATGGGGAAAAGTACATTTCTATTAAATTATTATGCCCGGCATTTGATCCATCATCACGAAAAATTTGATATTTCACTCATACCATTAGGAATACCCAATGCCGATCAAAGAATTGCCGAATTATCCAATCAGCAGAAAAAAGTATTATTTCTAGATGCTTTTGATGAAGACGTTAATGCAATCTCCAACCACTCAAAGCGAATGAACGAGCTCATTTTAGCAACCAATGACTTTTACAAAGTGGTTATTTCCTGTCGTACTCAATTTTTCCCTTCTGATGAAGAACTGCCTAATGAAATCGGAATTATCAAGCGAAGCGATCCGAGGCCGGCCGGGATATCTGCCAATTATGCCTTTCATAAAATATATCTAGCGCCTTTTTCTGATAATCAAATTCACGCCTATTTGAAAAAGCGTTATTTAATGAATTTCGCAAAGCGTAAAAAAGCAAACATTATTGTCAAACAAGTTCCCAATTTGCTCGTCCGACCCATGCTGCTAACCCATATTGATACTTTTATAAACAGCAAAAATAAGTTTTATTTTATAACTCAACTCTATAAAGAAATAGTGAATGCCTGGCTTCAAAGGGAAGAAGATATTTTACTTGGTGTAAACAAGCAAGAATTACAGGAGTTTTCGGAGAACCTCTCCTATGATTTAGTTTTCAACCGGAATATCCGGAAGGGCGAAAGGATTCCAGGAAGCCAACTTGAAGATTTAGCAAAAAATTGGAATATTCGTATGCGAAAATGGCAATTAACAGGGAGATCCCTGCTTAATAGAGACGCAGTAGGCAATTACAAATTTGCCCATCGTTCCATTATGGAATATCTATGTGTATTACATGTTATAAAAAACAAAGACTTAAGTATTGATTTTTCTTGGACCGACCAGATGATTCATTTTCTAAAAAATTTTTTTATCATGGAGCTTTTGCAGATTGTTAACAGGCCACTTTTTGAGACAAATTTAAATACGGAGGTGTCGAATAGACTTCGAAAATTATCAATCGAGTTGCTGCACATTAATTTGAATTGCGACAATTTAATATTTATGAATTTGATAAAAATATATTTGGATGCAGTTATCGATGAGGTTCGGGGAGCCGCATTTAGAAATCTTTTTAACCCATATTCCCATGTACTTGAGCTCAATCTATATAACATGTCGAATCAGCTAAAGGGTGAAGCAGAAGATTACAAACTGATAGTCAATTTCTTAAGAGATGAACGACTCTTAACAAAGCACGGTATCAAAGATAGCAGTTGGATCACTTTAGCAACTTTCGTTTTGGAAAGTGATTTAGATTATTATAATGATTCATATTATGAAACTCAATTACTTATGTAAAAGCTTTAATCAATTATCCTTGGGCATTATCTGCAATCTTCTCCCGCCGGTATAACAATTGGAATAATAGCTATCATTTATTGCGCTAATTCGCACGGCTCCAAAGCCGGAAGCGGCATGAATGAACAAATTATCGCCCAAATAAATTCCCACATGGTTTACAACTTTAGAATTTAGGGTTCTGAAAAACACTAGATCTCCGGGAAGCAAATCTTCCATTGAAGGAACCGGCGAACCGATCATCATTTGCTGGCTGGCTTCGTGGGGTAATTGAATCCCGAACTTACCAAGGACATACATTGTAAATCCTGAACAATCAAAACCTTGTAGGGAGGCACCTCCATAAACATAGGTAATACCGATTAACCTTCGGGCAAATTCTAATATCGCTTGGATAGATAGTATGCCTAAACTTGGTTGTTGTTCATTTTCAGATGTCGGTTTCACTTTCACAAACTGCTGATTAACCCAGCCGGTTTGTTCCCCTGCAAGTTGAACTTCCAGCCATTCGCTTGATTGTTCTATTATGCTTACAAAAAATCCCTGTTGCAACTTACAAATAATATCAGTATCAAGCCCCGGTCCGGTACGAACATTCACTTCATCTCCGGTGATGATACCGGATTGTAACGTTGCTCCATAAACTACATGGATTGATGCAAACAAACATATGAAGACTAATAGCAAACATAATATCCGGAGTTTCATTTTCCTGGAAAAGTTCCTTTTTTATATATCGAAAAACAAAAAAGCCGACCTTTATATTTTCGGCGATTTTTTTGGAATTTTCAAGGGAAAATATCTAAAATCAATTTTCCATAATTCGGTAAGTTATAACTTTTTGTTATGTAACCTTTCTTCGAATACCGAGTTGTCCGGCCTTATTGATTCACTTTTTAACAAAGGCTCTTGACGTAAATATTTTGTATCCTATATCTGATTCAGCCTAAACTCGGCTTAATAAATCGCGCGCCCCTAGTTTATCGATTTACCAAATGAAGGGGTATAATGTTTGGGTATCAAAATCAATTGGGATGAAAGACACGTGATCAGGCAACCGACCAAGATATTTCCGAAGCTTTTTCTTCATGTCATCCTGTACCGTCGGCAGATCGACTTCAAATACCTTTACACTTTCCATCCCGGGCAAACGATACGGGCGTGTATCGTACCCGGCACCCAAGATCACCAATTGTTTGATTCCCTGGGATATTGCCGTTCGGACAACATCATCAATGGAACAGGTACGACAAATCTGAGCGCCATAAATACCTTTTGCAACGGCATCCGTCTGTTTTATAATGAAATTCCGCACTTATTACGCCCATCGGCCCGGATGGCGCGGAGACAACTCTCGCGCGTGGCAGACAACGTCCACGTGTTGCAGACATTCACAAAGCTTAGATAGCTCCTATCTTAGTTTTGTGGATGTGGCCGCGCGTACTTCATGAATCTGCTTCATTGACATTACATCATGAGTTTACTTGCTTCTTCGAATCAACATCTTCGAATACCCCGGCCCGCCAGCTGCAACACGTTATTTTCCGAAGTACCGCCGCCGATCTTTCATTTCTTTTCAGCCATGGATGGATTGGCCTAAATTCAATACCCTTAAATTGTTTTAATTTTATCCGGTTAACCTAGCTCTATAATTTTTCCTATAAGCCCGAATTTTAATTCTTTAAATGATAAACCCAGATAAATTGCTTTAAATCCTTTGTAACATATAATGAACGCATTTAACGGTAATACTAAATATTGAGTATTTTCTTGATATTATTGCCGAGAATATTATCCTTTTCAAACTGAGTTACATGTAAATTGTTTATTCTTTCTATATTTAATTCTACACTGTTTGTTCCATATGGGATATCGGAACCGAATAATAATCTTTCCGAGCCAAAATTCTCTAAAGCAATATTTAATTTTCTTAAAGGTATTAATTGCGGACATGAAATATCAAAATAAACGTTCTTTAACAAATTTTTATTTTTGATAAATTCTTCAATGCCAATCAAATGTGCAATAATAAAAACATTATCTTGCCTGTCCCTAATACATTCTATTAAATCTAGTGCATCCTTCTTTGATTTTAGATGAATAAATATTGGCATATTATTTTTCAATGCCCAGTTGGTAAGTTCTTTAAACATGTTTGAGTTAAATTTGAAATATGACCAGCATTGATGAATCTTGAGTAATTTGAATTTAAATTTATTTATATCTTGGTCCATAAGTGGAATCATTTTATTGTTGTTTGGATCAACCCAATAACCTTGTAATATTCTATCGGGATTTTTTTGGCAAATAGTATAAACGAATTGATTAAGTTCTTCGATATGGTTGGATACACCAGTCAATCTTGTAACAAAGCTAATTACATTGTTAATAAAATAAACATGATCCTTTTTGACATTTGGAAAATTATAGCTCCTTTTACTGTCTTTTTCTCCGGGACAAAGAATAACTCTATCAATATTATTTTTATCTAATGCTGCAATAATATTGTCCGCATCTAAATAATTACCACAAGCATGGGCATGTACATCGATAATCATCTAAAATCTCCTCCATTTATTGTGTTATAGTAGGTTTATAATTTCTAAAATTCTTTTATTCAAGTTAAAGAGTAACCTGAATGCTTCGAAGTTAGAACTTCCAAACCTAACGATACATTCTCCTCCTACATCCTCCTACAATAGTACTTTTCAAGGGCCACACGATGTGGCCTTGGCCCAAATCGGGCGGTATTCCGGAAAACGTCCCCGCACTGAAGACGTCCGCAGACCTTAGTGGCGACGTCCGACTTAGGTCTCCGGATGTGGGCGTGCATATGATACGACTTCAACGACTTAACATCTTAAATTGACAGCTTCTTCGATCAAACTTTCATTAACAAACCGCGCCCCGCCAGCTTGACTGCGGTGTTTTTGGCTATACGTCGGCCCTCTGTTGAAGGCCGTCCAAGGATGGCGGCCCCTTTCAATATTCTAATCAACCCGAATTTTTACTCCTCCTTGCCGCAACGACTCCCTTGCCAAAAATATTAGCCTCATTGAATCAGATATACTT
>JAEZKW010000363.1 GCA_023415375.1 Bacillota bacterium | reverse complement strand
TTCATTAAACTTACTGTTTACGGATATTTCATCATGACCGCAAAAGGGACAGATTTTACCCTTTGAAAATCGGTTTTATTTAACTCCATTTGTGACTCCGGTAGCATAGTAACCTAAAAAATAACTTCTTCAAGTTAATTAATATTTACTCTTGTCCTGTTATATCTAAAGCCTTTTTACTGACTCTACACTTGGAAAAAACATAAAGTACTTAAGTAACTAGACCTTTGCAATTTTTGATGTTATATTGATCGTATAGAAATTGGAAGGAGTTGGTTCGTTATGAAAAAAATATGGCTATTGGGGATTATTCTTTTTTTGATTGGGGTAAACGGAATCATTTCCGGGAGTATGGGTGTGGCTGCTCTCGGCCCCAATGTGGTAAACCAATATGGCCAATTAAAAGTCGAAAAAGGACAACTCTGTGCTCAAAAGGGGACACCGATTCAGTTAAAGGGTATGAGCACCCTGGGATTATGGAGTCCCTATAATGCGGAAACCGTTAAAAATTTAGTGCAAGATTGGCATATTACAGTTTTAAGGGTTGCGATGTATACCAAAGAATATGGGTATATCGATCATCCGGAATTTAAAGAAAAGGTTAAAATGCTGGTGGATGCGGCAATATCCCAGGGTATTTACGTTATTATTGATTGGCACATCCTCTCTGACGGAGATCCCAATCAATACAAGGAACAAGCAAAGGCTTTCTTTACAGAAATGGCTACGCTTTATGGTAAGTATCCCAATATAATATATGAGCTTTGTAATGAACCGAATGGAGATATTGTGGGGTGGGAAAATCGAATTAAGCCTTACGCCGAATATCTGATTCCGGCTATCCGGGCCATTGATCCCGATAACATAATCGTTGTCGGTACGGATACTTGGAGTCAAGGCGTTAGAGCGGCAGCGGATAACCCTCTTCATTATTCCAACATCCTGTATGCACTCCATTTTTATGCAGGGACTCACGGCCAAAGTTTGCGTAATAACGCTGAATATGCACTCTCAAAAGGAATTGCCATTTTTGTGACCGAATGGGGTGTTTCGACGAGTTCAGGTGGTGGAGGAGTGTTCTTTGATTCTTCCCAGAAATGGCTGGACTGGATGAATAATCATAAATTGAGTTGGGTTAATTGGTCGATTTCGGATCGGAACGAGTCGAGCGCTGCATTAATCCCAGGAACAGGAGTCAGCGGTCCTTGGAAAGATAATGAACTTTCCGAGTCCGGGAAATGGGTTAAGGCCAAGATATTAGAGAAATGATTAATATTTCGGCAATGCAGTGGCGGGTGCAAGAGTTACCCAATATGCATTTGGGCTAAAACTGTTTCGGATTAAAAATCAATTTGGAAAATGGCAGGAGTTTTCGACCCGGCCATTTTTTTTTACGTCAAATTTGAGGTTCCTCCCAAAGTGGTAGACCCTAAAACGGATGCTCCTCCCAAAAAGGAATTGTTTTGAAAATTGAAAGTAAGTATTTTTAAATTAATTATTTCTAAATGATAAGGGGAGGTATTCAAATGAAACGGTCTATTATCATTATTTTTTTTATTTTGATGATGCTGTCTTTTGAAATTATTGATGCGGCGGACCAGGATAGCGGCCTTTCAAGACTTAACGACGCCAAATGGTTCGTGGTTGGGGTTTTCCCGAATGAGCCATCCAAAGGACCTTTTCAAGTATGTGGGGGCTTCAACTATGACTATTTAGCTGCCATCGGCGGTGAAAATAATGCCGAATTTATCAAGACGACAAAAATAGATGGCCGGGAAGTGATTGAAGTTCAAGCCAAGGCTGGTTCGGTGGATTTTTTGAATCTCTTTCCAAATGCTTCATATTGTGTGGCCTATGCTTATACTGAATTTAATTCTAATTTAGAACAACAAGTAGTTCTCAAGTTGGGTTCCGATGACGGCATTAAGGTTTGGTGCAATGGGAATCTCATCTTCGTCCATCATATTCACCGTTCAGCAATTCCTAATGAAGATGGGGTGCTTTTAAAACTAAAACAGGGCACGAATAAATTATTGGTAAAAGTGGAGCAGGGGACCGGACCTTGGGGTTTTATGACGGCAATCCGGACTTTACAAGAGGAAGAACAGGATTGTGTGGGAGTTATAAACAAAGAATACCGCATCATAACAGCAAACACTTCATATTCCGAAAATAATGCTGTAGAATATACCGTTAATGCAATTCCAGCCATGAATATTCCTGATAAGGTACAGGTCCTGGGTTATGATTCCGATAATTATCTAATCTTCAATGAACCAGTGAAAATCACGGAGTTGGGAAATTTAAAATTCCCTCAAAATGCCGCGTTAAAAGTTACTGGTAGCATAAATCCGTCGATAGTAATTCCTGATAGAGTGCGGGTAACGGCTTATGATTTGAATAATCATAAAATTACGGAACAGCCAACTAGAATCGGAGAATTGACAGGAATACAGCTGCCTGAAAAATTTAAAGGTTTAGTCACACTGAAAATTATCAATGACAAAGAGCCGGAAATTCCGCAAAACCAGGGAACTGATATATTCGTTGGCGAGCCGAAAGATCTTGAAAGGATTGCCGAAAATACGATAAGTTTAGGCCGCAAGCTAAGCGAAGATATAAAAACACCGGATAAGGGGGAAGATCTGAAGGCTACTCTATCATTTTTAACTGACCGGCTCGAAAGGAATTTACAAATGGATCTACAATTTCCGGAATGCAATAGCTTAATCCGGAATATTCATGATATTTGCAGCCAACTGCAAAAAGGAGCTTGGCAACCCGGTAACCTACGCGGAGTCCGGCGTTGGGCCTACCGCTCATCCATCGATGATTCTATTCAACCTTATACTACATACTTGCCGGAAAGTTATAACCCTAAAAAAACATATAATTTGCTGGTGGACCTTCATGGCTGGGGAGAAGACGACTTTAAATTTACTAAGTTATTGGGAGATCTGCATCCGCAAGACTTTATTATTGTAGGGCCATATGGCAGGGGAAACATGGGATATCTTATTTCGGGTGAACAGGATGTTCTGGATGTTATTGACCGGATAGAGCAAACTTATCATATTGACCCGGAATGTGTTTACCTGGTGGGATGGTCGTTAGGTGGTTTCGGTACATGGAAATTCGGCACAACGATGGCTGATCGGTTTGCGGCCATTGCTCCATTTTGCGGCTTTAATTTAACTTTAGACGGTCTGAGCAACTTGGGTAACCTTCCAACCCTTATTGTCCATGGTGATGCAGATTCGACTATGCCGATTCAATTTGATGCCGATGCAGCCTCGTATTTAAGACGATTAGGGTATCCGGTGCGTTTTGAGGTACTACCCGGTGTGGACCATGATGCCTGGACCGGATGGGCTAAGTTTAAAGGTGGAAACAGTTTGTTTGATTATTACCGGCAGTTCCGGCGTAATCCATGGCCGGAGGAGGTCCGGTGGAAGGCTTATTACTTGCGTTGGGGTAAAGCTTATTGGGTTAATATTCTTGGGTTGAAATATCCAGTGATACCCGGTTCCATTTCTCAGTTAGCCGGTTCTGTTGATGCTAAGGTAATTGATTCCCATAATATTGAAGTAAAAACTGAAGATGTTACCTCCTTTTCACTTGATTTGCGTCATCCGTCGCTAGCCCAAAACGGTCGCATCAATGTTAAAATTGATAGTGAATGGATTTCCGTTGATGCGGGACGGACCAAAATTATTTTCGATAAAAAGAAACGCTGGATTTTGGGGAAACCTTCTCCAAATGGGGTTACTGTCCATTGTGGCGGCGGGTTATCCGATCTTTTTTATGATCCGGTTACGATTTGCTATGGAACCAAAGTTGCCGCTTCCAGTCAAGCGTTGAAAAATGCTGCCCAAAACTTTGCGGACTGGTCTCTGCTGATACCGGGTGAATTTCCTCTTGGAAGCAATGTTCATTTTCGAGTTAAAGCCGATACGGAGATTACTGAGGCTGAGTTAAAGAGCAGAAACATCATATTGTTTGGAGATGACACCCAAAACCGGCTAACCGCCAGGATTGCCAATCAATTACCGGTGCGAATCTCCGGAAAAGACTTGGATATCGATGGGCAAAAATTCAGCAAATCCGGTATGGTTTTAACGTACCCTAATCCCTTGTCCAGGGAACATTTAATCGGCGTAGTAACTTTTCCTTTTGATGACTCTGACACTATGTTAAAAACCAGTACTTTACTGCGAGGTTTAGTTTTAAGTGTTCTACCGGATATTATGACCTATGTTTCACTTGATAATGGCCCGGAAAAAGTATTGAATTTTGATCGAAATTGGAGACTTAAGACTAAAAACTAATTTAGCCTTATTAAGAGTATCTATTTTAAGGAGACCAGATTTAAAGATATTGTGCGTGCATGGGCTTATTATTTCATTCGGCTATTTTGCGGCTATCGGTTCAAAAACTTTGTAGCTCTGGGCTTTTTGTAAAAAGCTCAGAGTTTTTATTTTTATTATGAAAAAGATTATTAAAGAAGGAATTTCTGGAAAAGTCACAAAATGATTATTGTTCAATACGAAATTCTGTATAAGGGTGATCAAATGGAGCATTTGATTTTTGCCTATATAGTCATTTCTTATTCAAGCGGTTTACTTTCCTTGATTGTTTTGATCTTGGCGTATTTGAAGTCCCGTTCAAAATGGTTACTCTACTTATTATGCTTTTTAATCATGGAAACTCTCCAGTTGCTTTATTTGGGATATTTTGAATATCTATGTACCAACAATATCCCGATATTATTCCGTTCTTACCATTTTGTAGCCATATATGGCTTGATAAGCCTTACTATTGTAGTTTTACCGATGCTGGCCAATGAATTATGTAAATTAGTCCACCGGCGGTCAATTAATGGTTTTTTTGGATTTCTGTTTTTAATTGGCTTGGGTTGTATTGCAGTGCCTTATTATAAAGGCTATATCGATGCAGGCATATCATTTAATTATTTTATCAGCTATAAAATATTTTTAGTCATTGCGGTGGCTGCTGCTTTATATGCCTTTTTAACATTAATCCTGAATACAAAAAATATTGATGAGATCGAAGATCAAATTTTATACTGGAGTCTTGCTTTTATTATATTAATTACTGCTTCTCAGCTTTTGTTGCCCATATTTAAAAGATTTCCGGAAAGTGTGCTTATTTTTGCTACATGTTATTTATTATTGAATCTTATTTTGCTCCGATATTTAATCCATAAATTTTTTAACGCCTCAGGCCCACTTCAAAGGGGTTCGGTAGTAGAATTCATCACGAACCAAAGGATTACCAACCGTGAAAAGGAGATTTTAACTCTTATAGCACAGGGGATGACTAATAAAGAAATTGGAATGAAGTTATTTATCACCGAGACGACAGTGAAGACTCATACGAAAAATATTTATAAAAAATTGGGGGTCCGGAATAGAATTCAATTGTTTAATTTATTGAGAGAAAAAACAAATATGTAAAATTTACTAAAAAAGCTTCCAGAACCACCCAGCAGGAAAAATGATTGTTTACCGGAAAATCAAGTGGAATGATATTTCAGTAAATAACATTAACCTTGGGGGAAATTATGAAGTTTAGAAAAAAAGCTGGTTTCATGATAATCTTTGTAATCAGCTTCATCATATTTCAGTCGGCCAGTTTCGCCAATTCTACGGTGAATTCTTGGGCTTTGGGATTGGAAAAAGATATTGGGCGAAGTAATTATCAAAGTATAACCACTGAAAAAACCGTAGTACATTTACCCCAAGCTGAGGAAAGAGATTTGCAAAATGTCTTTCGCCGTTTAGTGAGAAATTGTAAACGCAGCACAGAATTGAATTTTACCCTTACTGTTGTCCGTGATAACAGTCCTAACGCTTTTGCCTTACCGGCGGGATATGTTTTCATTAACACGGGCCTCCTGTCAATGATAAAAAATGATGGGGAGTTGGCAGGCGTTTTAGGCCATGAGATCGGACATATTGAGCGTTATCATGCTATGAAGGCCATTTATCGTGCAATGGGCTTTTCAGTGGCATACAGTTTGCTTTTAAATAATCATCAAAATCGGTGGAACATTCAAGAAATGGCTGCGTTGGCCGGGGTTTCCCTGAGATTATCCCAGCTCGGATACAGTCGGAAGGCTGAATTGGAAGCTGATCGTCAGGGAGTAGAAATTATGGAAAAGGCAGGGTATAATAAACAAGATACCCTAAATTTTTGGCGACGTTTTCAAAGCCAAAACGGTGACTCGTCAAAATTTTTACCCATTTTATCGACCCATCCTTCGATTGATACCAGGATCGAACAGATTAAAAAACTACCTTAATTTTTTTAGTAGCCAAGGAGAGTTCTCATTGATTACCAGTATTTCCAATAGTTTAATTAAAATTGTAAGCAGTTTACACCATAAAAAGGGCCGGTTGGAGCAGAAACTATATTTAGCCGAAGGGATTCACCTGGTGCAAGAGGCTTTAAAATCAGGGATAATGCTACGGTACTTTTTTTGGTCGCCCAAACTTATCAATTCTATTGAGGGTGTCCAGCTTTTAGAAGCATTAAAGGGTAAATATGAGGGCTATGAAGTTTCAGAAACGGTTTTTTCCAAAATTAGTGAAACCGAAAATCCTCAAGGAATTTTAGCTCTCCTGGAGCTCCCGGAAGAACAACCTGATTTGGATTTATCTTCCATAAATCTGGGTATCATTATCGATAATCTTCAGGATCCGGGGAATGTGGGAACAATCATTAGGACAGCTTGGGCCAGTGCTCTTGATGGGATTTTAATGACATCGCAGTCCGCTGATCCTTACCAAGGAAAAGTAGTGCGTTCGAGCCAGGGTGGTATTTTTCACATGAAGATTGATAGGGGACTAAAACCGGAGGATATTTTCAGGGAGGCCGGGAAACACCATATTCAGATTATAGCCGGAGATGCCAAGGCTGATAAAGTCTATTATGAGTGGGATTTGACCCCCCCAACTTTGATATTGGTCGGTAACGAAGGTAGAGGTTTGCAGGAAGAGTGGGAAAGTTTTTCTATTCAAAAAGTAAAGATACCTCAGCCCGGAAGTGCAGAATCCCTAAACGTAGCGGTTTCAGCCGGAATTTTAATTTATGAAGCCATCCGGCAACGCACAATGAAAGGGACTTGTAAAAGTTAAATGGCTCTGATATAATATTTGTAGGCTTTGCGGTGACCGTTTTCACGACAACAGTCAGTGAAAAAGGGGATGATTTTGAAGTGACATTGTCTGCGGATTTTTTTTGGAAAGTCTTTGAGACTACAGGTTCAATCACCGCCTATCTGATTTATCGGGAGATTGTAAGAACCAGTCTAGTTTAAATACCTTATGCGCAAAAGAGCGCCAAAATTTCATATTTAAAAGTGATGATGGAGAAAAGTACCGCATCTGGGATGGATACAGGGAGAAAGGGCTCGCATTATGCGTTGACTGAGAACCTTTCCCGGACCGATGTAACGCGCAAATGCGGCGCGTTCAGGGAAGTTCTCTCTTGAACTGCAGGCTGAACGTGCAATTTTATTGCATGCAACTTTGTTACGTGCAGTTTTGTTGCGAATAGTAGGCCTAGACGGGGCTCCACCGTTATATGGGGAAAGTATCGGATTTGTGTCCCGTACTTGTTACTTATTTTTGGGTGGTTTAACGAAACAAACCTTTCGTCCCGATGGGGATGGAAGGTTTTTTGTTATTTCGCGCATATGTTACGCATGCTGCGCACATTTGAATCGCACCTTTGTGCAATCTAGGAGGCTGAACGAATGAAAGAACAGCTTGAAAAATTAAAGGGTGAAGCTTGCGATGCAATCCAGGCTGCAACTGACAGTAATGAGCTTAATGAAATTCGGGTTAAGTATCTGGGTAAAAAAGGGTCGCTAACTTCAATTTTAAGAGGAATGGGCAATCTGAGTCCTGAGGAAAGGCCGGTTGTTGGTGAGTTCGTTAATCAAGTTCGCGGTCAGATTGAAGATTTGTTGGCCGAATCCGGCCGAATGTTAGCTGAAAAAGAACAACAACGTAAGCTAAGCGAGGAACAGCTCGATATTTTTTTGCCGGGTCGGAAACCATCGGTTGGTCATGGGCATCCTTTACAACTGGTTGTAGAGGAGATTCAAGATATCTTTTTGGGCATGGGGTTTTTTATTGCGGAGGGCCCCGAGGTTGAAACAGATTATTATAGTTTTGAAGCTTTAAATCTTCCGAAAAATCACCCTGCCCGTGAAATGCAAGATTCATTATACTTTACTGAAGAAACTTTACTTAGGCCTCATACCTCACCAGTTCAGGTTAGGACGATGGAACGTTTTTGCCCGAAACCCTTTCGGATTATTGCTCCCGGCAGGGTTTACCGTAGAGATGCACTTGATGCCAGCCATTCGCCCATGTTTTTTCAGGTAGAAGGCATGGTGGTCGATGAAGGAATTACATTTGGTGATTTGAAAGGTGCTTTGGCAATCTTCGCGAAGAAGCTTTTCGGCGAGGAACGCCAGATCCGGCTGAGACCGAGTTTCTTTCCATTTACCGAGCCCAGTGCCGAGGTTGATGTTTCGTGCAGCTGCGGGGGGAAAGGTTGCCGGGTTTGTAAAGGCACCGGCTGGTTGGAGATATTGGGCTCAGGTTCGGTCCATCCCAGAGTTTTGCAAATGTCCGGCTACGATCCGGATAAATTCTCCGGTTTTGCTTTTGGAATGGGCGTAGAGCGTATTGCGATGCTGAAATATGGTATTAAGGATATCCGGGTCTTTTATGAAAATGACTGGCGGTTTCTTAACCAGTTTTAACCAGGATT
>JAEZKW010000325.1 GCA_023415375.1 Bacillota bacterium | reverse complement strand
CAAAGAGTTGCCATTGGAGGGAAACTATGAACACTATCAGTCATTCGAATTATAAATCCAGTATGGACTATAGTATACCGAAAAAGAGCCCGAAAACCACTCCAAGACCCACTTCAAAACCAAAAGTAAACGGCTCGGATCATGAAAGAAAAACTGAACAAGTAGCGAAAAAGCAAATTAAGTCCAATAAAAAAGCGGTCCCGGTCCCAAATCCCTATAAATATCCCCCTGTCAAAAAGGGTACGCATCTTTACTCCATCATTGGCGTTAGAATTGATGTTTATGCTTAAGTTATTCCGGATCAATATTGAGTATTGAATTTCGTGACCCCCTTTTCAGGTGAATATCTGAATAGGGGGTTTTGGTTTTGCCATTCAATCGCAGGTGAAACTGACCACGAAATGTATCAAGCCCTTTGGGAACCAGTAAGACAATGTCATTGATAATATATTTCGCTCAAAGTAGTTATGCAAGGAGGATACTATAGCATGAGAGTCCCTTTTGAAACAATGAAGGCGGAGATTAAACGGGTTCTGATAAACAATGGCATGACTGAGGAAAAAGCTGATATTTGTGCCAGGGTTCATACCCGAATCAAGCAGGGATGGGGTATATTTTCACGGTTTAAATCGTGTAGCCCGATTTGTGGACCATATCAAAAGGGGCTTTGTTGATGTAAACGCTGAACCCACTTTGCTGAAACAATCCGGTGTGTTCGAAAATCACGATGGGAATCTTGGTCCGGGAGTGTTAAACGCTTTGTTTGCAGTAAACCGTGCGGTTGAAGTCGCCAAAGAACATGACATTGGGCGATCAAATTGTCAGTTTGAAATCCTTTTATCCGGTTTTTGGATAAGGGATTTTTTTAAGATGGGACTGAACCGGAACGGTCTTAATTTCTTTTAAGCATTTCCAGTGAAATGTAAATAGCAGGAAACTCAATTGAATATCCAGAATCTTGCTGTACTTGATGGATAGAGGCGATTCTTTGGCCAAGCTTGCTCCTTGATCCGTTTAGTTACTCAAAAATCATAGAGGTGAAATTATCGATGGGATATTGGGGAATCAAAACATTTGAAAACGATAGTGCGCAGGACTGGATTTTCGGGCTTGAAGAAGAAAAAAATTTGGCAATCGTGGCCCTTAAATTCGGGGAGCTGTTCAGTACTTATCATGCAAACAAAAAGGTGCTGATTGATGACGATTTGGCATCGCAAGCGTTGGCTGCTGCTGAAATCGTATCCGCCTTATTAGGAAAGCCCAGCTTTGCTCTTCCTCCCACACTGAAAAAATGGCTTGAAAAGAATAAAACATATAGTAAAGAGTTGGTTTCGGTTTTTAATGAACTTGCCAAAACGAATGCGCTTGAAAACAAGTCGGAAACATTGTGGAAAGACTGCACCAAAGCTCAAAAATGGAATCTTATTCTTGACTCCTTATCCGAATATGCCGTTGCATCCATTGATTTAGTGCTGGATCATTCGGAGTTAACGGAGTTATGGAAAGAAAGCGCGGACTATGAGAGATGGATTCAGGAAGTAAAAAATTTGAGGTATCGGTGTAGCCTGACATCAAGTAAAAAATAATTTAAAAAGGTTTATTTTGATCCAATCATTAACAGAGGTATCTTCAAGATAATGTTATACGCGGGAAAAATCTTATAAGGCTTCCTGACAGAATAATTTTTAGGACTTTGCTGGAAGGAAAATCCAATCCGGTTTTGAATAATATATAGAATCGACATTTTAGAGCAAAGCATAGGAAAGTAGAGGAGAGTGTATAGAGATGAGTGAAGCTGGTCAGGGACCTACCAAAATTTTATTGGATGAAAATGAAATTCCCAAACATTGGTATAACATTCAGGCGGATATGCCTCATCTGCCACCGCCGGGCTTAAATCCCCAAACGAAAAAACCGCTAGTGCCCGATGATTTGCTGCCCATTTTTCCAATGGATTTAATCCTGCAGGAAGTCAGCCGGGAACGATGGATCCCCATTCCTGAAGAGGTTTTAAATATTTACCGTTTATGGCGCCCCGCCCCGATGTTTCGGGCTTACCGCCTAGAACAGGAACTGAAGACTCCGGCTAAGATTTACTATAAATATGAGGGCGTAAGCCCCGCCGGCAGCCATAAACCCAATACCGCAATTCCTCAAGCTTATTACAACAAAAAGGCCGGTATCAAGCGTCTGGCCACTGAAACCGGGGCCGGACAATGGGGCAGCGCCCTAAGTCTTGCCTGTACAATGTTCGGTTTGGAGTGTACGGTCTATATGGTCAAAGTGAGCTACCATCAAAAACCTTACCGTCGTTCTCTGATGCAAATGTGGGGTTCCGAGGTGTTTGCCAGCCCCAGCGACCGGACCCATGCCGGACGTTCGATATTGACTGAAGACCCGGATTCTCCCGGAAGTTTAGGCGCGGCCATCAGTGAAGCGGTGGAAGACGCGGTAACTCACTCGGATACCAATTATGCCTTGGGTAGTGTTTTGAATCATGTGTGCCTGCATCAGACCGTGATTGGGCAGGAGGCCAAAATGCAACTGGCCAAGGTCGGCGATTATCCCGACGTAATTTTGGCAAGTTGTGGAGGCGGCAGTAATTTTGCCGGCTTAAGTTTTCCGTTTATTCCCGATAAATTAAACGGCAAAAACATTAAGATCGTGGCGGTCGAACCTACGGCTTGTCCGACACTGACCAAAGGAGTCTATGCCTATGATTACGGCGACACCGCGAAAATGGCTCCAATTATGATGATGTACACTTTAGGCCATGACTTTATGCCTGCCGGGATTCACGCCGGGGGTTTGCGTTATCATGGGGATTCACCATTAGTTAGCCAGTTGCTCCGTGATAACCTTATCGAGGCGCTGGCCGTAAATCAGACCGATGTATTTAATGCGGCTGCCTTATTTACCAAAACGGAAGGGATTTTACCCGCGCCCGAATCAGCTCATGCCATCTGCGGAGCCATCATGGAAGCAGTCCATTGCCGCGAGACCCAGGAACCTAAAACGATATTATTCGGATTGAGCGGCCACGGCCATTTTGATCTCGGCGCCTACGATCTGTACTTAACCGGAAAAATCGAAGATTACGATTACCCTGCTGAAAAAGTCGCGATGTCGTTGAAAAAACTGCCTGAAACCTGAATACAGCGTGGCTTGACACCTTTTTTTAAAAATAAAATGATGAATTTACCCGCTATCCGGCATAAGGAGCGGGTTTTTATTCATCGTTCCATATGAGATTATTTTAATAAAATATTAGAAAGAAGGCAGAGAACTATCAGGAGCATTGAATTTAATTTTACGGGAGGCAATTTGATGGAGAATTTTGATGAGTTGGCCTTCAATTGGGATAATGAACCTAAACGAATTGAAAGAGCCCGGATAGTGACGGATGAAATAATAGCTGCCATACCAGGCCTTGATAAAATGAATGCCATGGAATACGGATGCGGTACAGGGGTGTTGAGTTTTTGTTTGCAACCATATTTGAAGCATATAACACTTGGCGATAATTCCCAAGGT
Organism: Bacillota bacterium; assembly: GCA_023415375.1. GTDB lineage: Bacteria > Bacillota > UBA4882 > UBA8346 > UBA8346 > UBA8346. The sequence continues at coordinate 6,833 of JAEZKW010000325.1, read as the reverse complement.
ATGCTTGATGTTCTGGTAGGAAAAATAAAGAATGCCGGAGTTAAAAATATGGCGCCAATGCTGCTGGATTTGACCGAAGGGGAGTTTAAAGATCTGAAGTTTGATATGATTTATTCCTTAATGGCATTACATCATATCCTTGATACCGACAGAATAATTGATTCCTTTTCCAAAATATTAAATCCGGGAGGAACCTTATGTATCGCCGACCTCGATGAGGAAGACGGAACTTTTCATGATAAAGGGTTCAATGGTCATAATGGTTTTAACCGATATGAACTCACGGATAAGATGATCCAATATGGGTTTGAAAATATTCGCTGGAAAATATGTTATAATAATACCAAAATGTTGGAAAATGGTTTGGAAAAACAATATCCGATGTTTTTGATGATTGGGGAAAAGAAAGGGGAAACAACTGAGGATTAGGCCCGAAAAACAAAATTAATAATGGCAGAGTGGGAATAAGAAAATAGACAAAAAACTTAAAGAGGCAGAAAATGGACAGTAATTCTATCATACAATTAACCGATCAATCTTGGTTGATTCCCGGCGCTACCAACATTGGGATTATTGTAAAAGATGAAAGGGTTTTTCTGATTGACAGCGGCAATGATAAAGAAGCAGGCAGGAAAATATTAAGAATCATTCAAGAAAAAGGTTGGACTCTTAAGGGAATCATCAATACTCATTCCAACGCCGACCATATTGGGGGCAATAATTATTTACAGCGAACGACGGAATGTGAGATATGGGCTACTTTGGGAGAAGCAGCGTTTATTCATACGCCGATCATAGAAAGCAGTTTTTTATGGGGCGGCTATCCCTTCAAAGAGTTGCAAACCAAGTTTTTTGAAGCTAAACCGTCGCAAGTTACTAAGATTATAGATTGTGCGGCAAATATTAATGATTTTGAATTTATACCCTTACCTGGACATTTTATCGACCAAATCGGAGTGCTCACCGGAGACAAAGTCTTCTACTTGGGAGATAGTATTTTTGGTGAAAACATTCTGGAAAAGTATAAGATTCCTTATATTTATAATGTGAAAGAGTTTAAAAATAGTCTGGAGAAAATCAAAACCATCGAAGCGGAGTATTATGTGCCCAGTCACGGAGAAGTCCTGACAAAGATTACAGATTTAGCGGAAGTCAATATCCTAAAGGCAAATGATATTGAAAATAAACTGCTTGAGACCATTCATGAGGGAAAAACATTTGAAGATATTTTACGTGAAATGAGCATTCGATATAACATTCAACTAAACTTTGGGCAGTATGCTTTGGTTGGCAATACCTTGCGTTCATTTTTGTCATACTTGTATAACGAAGGAAAAGCAAAGTATGATTTTGAAGATAATAAAATGTATTGGCAAGCCTTATAAATAGTTCAAAAGCATAGGGAAAGGTGGAAAAATATGATCCGGGAGATTAGCGATGAAAAGGAGCTTATTCAAAGCGTACAGGTTATCCGGGAAGCTTTCGGCACAGTTGCAAAAGAACTGAATCTAACGGAAAACAATTGCCCTACGAATCCCGCTTTTACTGATATCGAAAAACTGAAAGCTATGAAAGAAAAGGGTATCAAACTCTTTGGATTGTTTAATAGCGACAATTTTCAAGCCGGTTTTGTAGCGATTGAAAAGGCGAGTGAATCCTTGTTCTATATGGAAAGACTGGCTGTACTTCCTGAGTTTCGACATACCGGACTTGGGAAGAAGCTTATGGATTTTGTATTTGAGTATGTTAAAAAAGAAAAAGGCGTCAAGGTTTCAATTGGCATCATTAATGAAAACTCAATACTCAAGAAGTGGTATCAGGATTATGGTTTTGTGGAAACAGCCTTGAAAAATTATAGTCATTTGCCATTTACGGTTTGCCTTATGGAAAGGGATGTTCCGGGCGGGAATTATTGAGTCCGGCAATACGCAATAAATTTTTTAAATAACTGGGCGATTCAATTATTAAATAGGGGAGAAAATATAATGCCAAATCAAGAGCATATTCAATTGGGGGATGTTCAAGAAACTTTATTGCTACCGCTTTGGGGCAGGGCAGTTGAGACTCAAAAGGGGCATCCTTTGCTGATTGATAATACTGCAGTTAACATTATTAACAGTATAGATTATAACTTTTCCCATATTGCCAAAAATATGAATGAACTCAGTCGCCTTGCCTGGATAGCCCGTAGCCTTTATTTTGATTGCAAGATTCGCGACTTTTTGGTAAAAAATCCGAACAGTACTGTCATCAATGTAGGATGTGGATTCGATACCACATTTGATCGCACCGATAACGGGCAAGTGGAATGGTATGATCTTGATGTGGAGGCTGTCATCAATCTACGGAAAAAGTTTATTAAGGAGACACCACGCCGGACCTTTTTACCTTATAGCGTTTTTGATACAAACTGGTATCAAAACATCAAAAATAAAGAAAATGTATTAATCATGATGGCCGGAGTCATCTATTATTTTACTGAAATAGAGGTAAAGAGTTTGTTTCAGGATTTCAACAGTCATTTTCAAAAATGTGAAGCCATTTTCGACTATAGCTCACCCCTTGGTGTAAAGGTCGCCAATAAGAAAGTCATCGATGACGGGGGAATGGATAAATCGGCCTATCTTTCATGGGGTGTGAAAAATATTAATGATATTTACAAATGGGACCTTCAGATATCCATACTTGATAATAGGCCCATGTTTAAGGGATTTAAGAGTAAACTGGACTTTCAATCAAAAATCGGCACTTGGATTTCTGATAAATTGGCTATTATGTCGCTTGCTCATATAAAGTTAAGTTAGATAAACAAATCACAACATAGAAGGAGTTGGTACCAATTGAAATTTAGTTGCCCGCTGATTGCCGTGAATGATTTGGAGGCTTCAAAGCGATTTTATCAAGAAGTGCTTGGACAGGAAATCGTCTTGGATCTTGGATGGAATGTGACTTTTAGCGGCGGCTTTGCGATCCAGCTTCATTTTGCGGACATCCTGTCGATTGATCCTGATACGGTTGTAAAGAGATCCCATAATTTTGAACTTTATTTTGAAGAAGACGATTTTGATACATTTTTAGCTCATCTGAAACAATTTAATAATCTCCAGTACGTGCATCCACCTAAAAAACACGACTGGCAGCAACGGGTGGTGCGTATTTATGATCCTGATATGCATATCATTGAAATTGGTGAATCGATGAAGGTGATAGCTAAACGTTTCTTAGATGAAGGTTTGTCGGTTGAAGAAACTGCCAGGCTCATTCAGCATCCGCTGGAATTTGTGAAGTCGGTTCTGTAGAAAATAAACAAGGAAGCGGAAAAAATTGAAAGTGATGATAAAGGGAACCCCTGCGTTCGATTTTGACCATTTCCAGGCCCTTGAAACAATCGCAAAGTTTTGATACCCCAAAGGTTGAGTCAATTATCGTAATTTGGTTGGAGGAAAAATGAACTGGGAAATATTTTTACGGCTTTTGCTTGCCGGCACTTTTGGCGCGGTCATTGGTTTTGAACGAACCAGTAAAAAAAAAGAAGCCGGAATACGCACTCATTTTTTGGTCGCACTAGGCAGCGCACTCATTATGATTGTATCGAAATACGGTTTTAGCGATATCATTCATTTACCGGACGTAGCGTTGGACCCAAGCCGTATCGCGGCTCAAGTAGTCAGCGGGATTGGATTTATCGGCGCCGGAATGATTATTTTTCAACGCGAAACTGTTCGCGGTCTGACAACGGCTGCGGGACTATGGGCAACTGCGGGAATCGGGCTGGCTGTGGGAGCGGGAATGTATTGGATTAGTCTCAGCGCTACAGTACTGGTATTTGTTTGTTTAGAGTTTTTGCATACCGGTTTCACCGCAATAAAAGCAAAATATTTAAAATTAACCGTTCAATTAACGAAACAAGAAGCCATTCAAGAAGTCTTGAGGATCATGACCCAAAATAATATCAATATGAGAACTATGGAATATCGGGAAGAAACAAATTTGAATTATCCCGTAGGTCAGCTTGGGAAATCGGTATTTATATTGGAATTAGATATGAAACCATCGTCCCAACTGAATATTGCTCAACTGTTAAACGAAGTTCGGAACATATCAGGGGTTAATTTTGTACGCTTTGATTAAGAGAAAAGAAACCATTCCAACAGGGTCTTTTTAATAGTCATGCTAGTGGCAAACGGATATCAAAGCTTATCGAGATTGCAAAGACTAAACGTTTCTGTCGTTAATCGATTAATGGATTCAATTTCAGAGCCTTTGCCGGTGTGAAGTGGGAGAGTGAACGAATTGAAATTTAATTGCCCGCTGATTGCCGTGAATGATTTGGAGGCTCGAAGCGATTTTGAATCAGGGTTTCTCAGTCGAAGAAACCGCTAGACGCATTCAACATCCGTTGGAATTTGTGAAGTCGGTTCAGTAGAAAATAAACAAGGAAGCGAAAAAATTGAAAAGTGATAAAAAAATTCGCCTGGTTACACCGTTGGATAGCGCAGCGTTATTAGAGATTTATGCCCCGTACGTTAAAAACACTGTTATTACATTTGAATATGAAGTGCCTACTATTACCGAATTTAGCGGCAGGATCGCCAATATTACGAAAAAATATCCGTGGCTCGTTTGTGAAACAAACGGCCGGATTGTAGGGTATGCTTATGCTTCCCAATTTCATGAGCGCAGCGCCTATGATTGGTCAGTGGATGCTTCGGTATATGTTCACCCGGATTATCAGGGGAAAAAGATTGGGGCGGCTTTATATAGTTGTCTGTTTGATTTATTGAAGCTGCAGGGATTCTATAACGTTTATGCCATCATTACCGGAGCCAACCAGCGAAGCCTTGATTTTCATCAATCGTTTGGTTTTAAGCCGGCCGGCCTCTATCATAAGGTAGGCTACAAATTTAATCAGTGGCAGGATGTACAATGGTTGGCTTTGACCATAAAGGATCATAGCCAGCCGCCTCAAAAACCTAAAAGTGTCGATGATATCAAAGATACTCCCGAATTTGATTTGGCCGTATCAAAGGCGATTGCAATGATTGAGAAGTTTTAAATTATGAACTGTGGGAGGGGGAAATGACTGATTCGGTAATAAAAAAACCAACTGCCGATCAAGCGCCGGAATTGGCAAGAATTGTCTTCCGAGCTTATCCGGCCCCGGAAAAAGGCAGCCTGGAAGATTGCCAAAATTTTTGCAAGCGTGAGACCGAGCATGGTGAGGGCAATTTTTACGGCGCGTATCGTGATGATTATTTGGTGGGCGCCATGGTTTTATTCGATTTCAAATTGAATCTTTTATCCACCGGTATTCATGCGGGTGGGGCTTCCTTAGTCTGCGTTGATTTTCTACATAAAAAAGAAAAGGTAGCCAAAGACTTAATCTTTTTTTTCCTCACCCATTATCGGAACCGCAATATCAATATGGCGATGCTTTACCCGTTTAATATGGAGTTTTACAAGAAGATGGGCTTTGGGCACGGCGCCAAAATATATCAATACCGGGTTCAACCCATCCGGTTTGTCAATCGTTGTTCCAAGGAGGGTATTATTTATCTTGGAAAGGATGATAAGGAACGGGTTATCGCCTGTTATCAGAGATTTCACCAAAAAACCAACGGCTCAATCATGAGACTGAACTATCAATGGGAAAAGATTTTTCACCCCAATGCAACGATTGTCGGGTATCAAAAGGAAGACCAAATTTTAGGGTATGCGATACTTGAGTTTAAAAGAATCAATGATAATTTCCATATGTTTAATTTAGCCGTCCAAGAACTGGTATATGAAGATACGGAAGCCTTACTGAAAATCTGCGCCTTTATTCATTCCCAAGCGGATCAAATCAGACAGGTCATCGTAAATACTTATGATGAATTCTTCTTTCATTTACTTTCTAATCCCGAAAACGGCCATTATGAGGCTTTTAAGAACAGGTATCATGAAATATCGACCATCGGAACTGGAGTTATGTACCGGATTATCAATATAAAAGGGATTTTTGAAGAAATGCAATCCCATAATTATGGGGATCAAACTTGTAAATTGGCTATTTCTATCAAAGATAGTTTTATAAAGGAAAATGAAAGTACAGTGATTGTGCATATTGAGAACGGCAAAGCTCAAGTGATTGACAAAGGCAACTATGAAGTAATGATTTCGCTGGATATATCGGATTTTTCATCGCTATTGGTCGGAGCTGTTGATTTTTTGACATTACATACTTATGGATTGGCGGAGATATCGGATCAAAATTATCTATACATCGTTAATGATATTTTTAAAGTTAATCAAAAACCGGTTTGTTTGTCTTGGTTTTAAAGGATTTACCTCAATTTTAACGCCTGATATAAAAGGGCAGGTGGCTCTTCCCTGACAACCCGGTCTTCAAGCCGGTATAGTCGAACAAATTCCAGAAGTTCTCTTTCAAACTCTGCTGCTTCCTCTAAGGAATGGGCGGTTTTTTCAATTTCCAGAAGCAGCGGATAGCGCAGGGGCGGGTCGGAAGCTAACATAAGTTTCAAATGAAATCCCTGAGGCTGATATTCGCCGGTCAGGTTTTTCCCTGAGAACGTCATAAACTTAGGGTGTCCCAGCCGAATCAGCTCATCGGCCACTGCTGAAGAAGATTCAAAGTTTTTTTTGCCGCTAAGCCTGGCTAAAATATTGCTGTTTTTGATACCGCTGGTGATGTCTTCTTCGGTTTCAAGCCGGATATTAACGGATTTACCTTGATCGGGTTCTTTCCATCCAAGCGAAGAACTGGATTTTCCCTGCCGAATAGTATGATTGATTCGTAAGATTTGATCAGTCTGGAACAGGTCCGGACCATA
>JAEZKW010000319.1 GCA_023415375.1 Bacillota bacterium | reverse complement strand
TTTTTTCCATTACCGACTCTAACCATCCGGTCAGTACAAGAAAAACATGGATCTAATGCAGCAACGATGATGGGAAAATCAGCTAAATAAGCACCACGAAGCATTTCGCGAATCGATGCCAGATTGGCTAGGGTTGGGGCACGCACTTTTACCCGCTCCGGCATTTCTGTACCATTGGTTTTTAAATATAAAATATCTTCACCGCGAGGCGCTTCTAAACGGGAAAAAGCCTCTCCTTCGGGAATTTTTCGCGGTACTTTAACCACTATCGGTCCCTCCGGCAAGTTTTCCACCAGTGTCCGCAATAATCGGTAGCTTTCCAGCAATTCATGAACCCGGACAATGGTCCGGCCTAATACATCTGCATGATCATCGGTCGATATCCTAAATTCAATTTGAGAATAAGCGCCATAAGGATCATCCCGGCGGACATCCCGGGCTATCCCCGAACCGCGCGCCATAGGGCCGACAGCCCCTAAACTTAGAGCGGCTTCTTTTGAAAGCTTTCCGACTCCGCGAAGCCTGCCCATGAGTGTGGGCTCATCCGTTACGATTTTTGTATAATACTCAGTACGTTCGATTAAAGTATTAAGACTGCCAAGAATCTGCTCCAATATTTCCGGGCCGATATCGCGGCGAACGCCCCCGATCGTATTCATTCCATAATTCACACGGTTACCGGAAATCCATGCCAAAATATCCATGACAATCTCCCGGTCCCGCCAGGCATACATAAATAATGTCTCAAAACCGACTTCATGTCCGGCTACACCAAGCCATAATAAATGACTGTGAATTCGCTCCAATTCACCGATGATGGCTCGGATATATTTAGCCCGAAGGGGGACTTCCACAGCGGCTATTTCCTCAACAGCCTGCACAAAGCAAGTCGAGTGGGAATGAGAACAAATTCCGCACACCCGTTCAATTAAATAAATATCTTGGATAAAATTCCGGCTCTCACAAGCTTTTTCAATGCCCCGATGGTTATAACCAAGCTTTACCTCAGCCTCAACAATGGTTTCACCTTCCAAAGTTAAGCTAAAGCTTTCCGGTTCATGCAAGGCGGGATGTTGCGGTCCAATTGGAATTTTAACTTGACTCATACCTTATTCACCTCGTCTTCTGAAGGGAGTCCTTTCCAGTCTTTCCGTAAAGGAAATTGACCGGCCGGCCAATCATCCGGCAAAGGATACCTACGATTGGGCGGTGTCCCTTCAACATCGATACCCAATAGATCCATCAATTCACGTTCGTATAAAAAAACCCCCGGAAAAACAGTTGTAACGCTGGGAACTTTCGGACTCATCCGCTCAGTAAATGTTTTTAAGTTAAGTACGATTCCATCATCGTTATAAAGATGATAAATCACTTCAAACCTATCTCCTAAATCCAGTCCCGTAATCGTACCCAAAAAGTGGATACCTGAATTTTTAAGAGTTTGCATGGTATTTACTAAATCGCCAGTAGCAACCTCAGCAAAAACCCTTTTTTCCCGAGGTGTGGTTACATTGGTCAGTTTGCCGGATAATTTAGTCTCTAAAATGGTTACTAACTCTTGATTATTCATTGGGTTCACCCTCTCCAACAAGGATTGGCCGCGCCTCTTCGAATCGTTCCGGTTTGTCGATCCGTTCAAGCAGCTTGACAACTCCGTCAATAATAGCTTCCGGACTCGCCGGACAACCTGGAATATAAGCGGCTACCGGAATGGTAGAATCAATTCCGCCTTCAACGCTGTAACAGCCATTAAACACGCCTCCCGAACAAGCACACGTTCCGACGGCCACGATAAATTTCGGTTCGGGCATTTGCTCATAGATACGAGTTAAACGATCTTTTATTTGTTTTGTTACTGGACCCGAACATAAAATAATATCAGCATGACGGGGAGTTGCTTTGAGTTGAACTCCAAAACGCTCAATATCATACCGGGGAGTTAAAGCGGCAAGAATCTCAATATCGCATGCATTACAGGCTCCAGTATTGAAGTGAAGTATCCACGGAGATTTCACCCGGGCCCATTTTACGAGTTTCTTTAACATATCAGTCACCTCACGACCAGGGTATAAAGAGAAATAGATATTCCTGCCAAATATAATATGCCCATTAAGGCCATATTACCTACCGGCAATGTAGCCATGATTAATGCTGTCACATGGATAATCGTAAAAAAGATGGCGAACGGAAAAAAGAAAGAATAATCCGGCTGAATCTTGGCTGCCGGGATATTCTCCCCGCATGCATAGGGATCTTTTTTATACTTACTCTGATTTCCTTTTTCGGCGAGCAAATACCCAAATAAATAAAGTAATCCTCCGATTAACAAAAAAAATGCGAATGCCACCGGCGGGGATAGCAATAATTTAGCGTCTTCCATTCTTCTTTCACCCCTTCAAATTGGTCAACTTACGGATATTCAAGGAATGGTTCTTCTTTTGGATCAACATTACTATAGCCAGAGCAGTGGCTATTGATACAACCTCAACAACAATCATCGTAATAACCAAAGTCTGACTTAGTGCGATTCTACCATTAGCATTTCCGGCACTGATAAAAGCCAAAGTGACTCCTTTGGTCATTAATTCAAAGCCGATCAACATACGAATCATATTCTTGGCTAGGAGTAAAGTATAGAGTCCGATACAAATAATCAAAATGACAGCGATTAAATCAATTCCAAAAAAATTATTCATTGGATTTCCCTCGCTTAAATAGAACTACAATTCCATAAACTCCGACTAACAAGATAACAACCTGGCCAATTAAATCGAATCCACGCATTCCCCATAGAATTTCTCCCACGGAAGCATTTTCGGTGGCCTTTTGAATCATCAGAGTCCCGAATAAGGAGTCTTGGTTTAACCAAAGGATGACTCCAAGAATTATAATGAGCAGTGGCAACCCTAAAAACCGTTGGTAATGGTTTTTAATTTTGGCTAAAGCTTCTTCCCCAGTAACAGGCCGCGTCAAACTAATAATATTAATAAACAAGACCGAAATCAATCCGGCACAAACCGATAACTCAAAAACTCCGGCCAATGGAGCATTTAAATTGAATAAGAGTAAGGTCAAACCTACACTGCATACCAACAAGGCGATAACGGACCGTAATAAATGCCTACTTATAGCCGCGAGAACAGCTGGAATCAAGAAAAGGAAGATCAAAATGAAGATATGAAGTTCCATAACCACACCTCCGTTACTTAAACATCAATCCTAACAATGAATTAACCGGTAGGATCAGTTTAGGGATAATAAACCAAAAAAAGATTCCGCAACTAACAGTGATAAAAGCCATAATAATAGCCGGCCAGTATAAAACCGGCGCTACTTCATGCACATCTTCCAGTCCTTGTTTAACTTTACCAAAAAATACGCTACGCTGTAGAGATAGTAAATATCCAAGAGTAATTACGCTTGCAAAGACCGCTATCAAAGCATAAGAATGATAACCTCCCTGCCAAAGAGCGATAATAATAATCAGCTTACTCCAAAATCCGGCTAAAGGCGGTATCCCGGCAGTTGAAAGTAAACCAATGATTGAAGTTACACCGGTCACCGGCATTTTACCGGCTAATCCACCAAGTTCATCAAAATTGCGTGTTCCGGTAGCCTGTTCTACAGCCCCGGCATTGATAAACAGCAATGACTTAAACACTGCATGATTAAAGAAGTGAAACGCAGCTCCAATCATCCCTAAAGGCGAACCTGTTGCAAAGCCCATCATCATATAACCGATCTGACTAATACTCGAAAAAGCCAACATCCGTTTGAAATTTTTCTGTCCTAGTGCCAAAAAGGCACCGAGTACTACTGAAACAGCCCCAATAAAGAGCAGCATCATTGAAAATGAATTTGAGAACCCGAACACTGCTAAAACAACTCTCATTAAAGTATATACGCCGCAAATTTTGGTCACGATTCCGGCAAGTAATATGGAAACCGGAGATGAGGCAGCAGTATAAGCATCTGGTAGCCAAGCATGAAATGGTATCATACCTGCTTTAACCAAAAATGCGAAAACCACAAAGGCAAACCCCAGTTGAACAGGTAGATTTCCAGATTTCACTCCCGCAGCCATTTCACTAAAGGAAACACTACCGGTAATCCCAAATAAGAGGGCCGTTCCTAAAAGTAAGAAAACAGTTGCTACCGCGGAAAGCATCATGTATTTGAACGAGCCTTCCAGGCCCTCGATATCGGTCTGATAAGCAATTAAAATATAAGCGGTAATTGAGACGATTTCAAGGAACACATAAAGGGAAAAAAGATCGGTAGCCATAACCAAACCATTCATGCCGGTGACAATTAACAAAAGTAATGCGTTATAACCCGGCCGACGGTCCGGATGTAAGTTAAAACCGACCGAATATATGGCAGTCACTAACGCCACCAATCCGATTGCCGCCAGGGCTATTAATGACAAACCATCTACAGTCAAAGCAAGTTTTTGACCTAATAGCCACTCTGTAAGCGCTAACTTTTGATTGCTTAAAAAATTATGATAAGCGATCCATCCAGTCATTACTACCAGATAAATGCTAACCGAAGTCATAATCCAGGTGGCACCTTTGGCCCATGTCTTTCTTATAATCGGCATGATTGCTGCGCCCAACAAAGGCACAAATATGAATGCTAAAAGCACGGCTCTTCCCCCTATAGCGTTCAACGATTTTTTTAGCCATCCCGGCTAACATTTATATTGCGTTACTTCGATGGCCGGGGTGGATCAACTATTTAAAAAAACATACAAAGTAAATAAGCAGACACAAAAATCCGCCCAAAGACCATGCTAAATAATTACCATAGATACCATTATGAAGTCGGCGCGCTTCCGAAATAAAACCAGCTACTGTTGGTACAAGGCTTTGGTAAAACCAATTGATTCCACGATCGACAAAGTAAAGCCCCAGAGCGATATATCGCCCAATTTTTTTACCTTGAACATAAGGATCGAATACTTGATGCTCTGCCAAATCATAAACATTCTTTAAGACGGGAGCATTGCGGAAGTGATCGGAAGAACCAACACTACTACCGCTTAACCGGACTCCAATTGCATGGTCAATCACCGCAATAATAAGAGTAAATAATGTAAACAATACCAATTGATTCAGGCTGAAAACATAACGGATATTCATGACATCACCGTGTAATCCTTCTCCCAAAGCTGGCTTAATCAAATAATCGAAGGGGAAGATGTGATACACTCCAAAGAATATGGTAGTAAGAGCTAAAAGCGTCATCGGAGTCACCATACTCCAATGGGCTTCTTTAATTTCGTTTTGGCTCGAGGCGGTTTTTCCAAAAAATATCGCATGTCCCAATTTCAAAAATGTAGCTGCGGTAAAAAGCGTCCCTAGCACTGCCGCTAAGAAAAAGATTCGATAATTGGTCTGTAAGACGCCATCAAAAATCATTTGCTTTGAAATAAATCCACCAAAAAGAGGTACTCCCGAAATCGCAGCCCCTGATATCACAAAACATATAAATGTTAATGGCATATCCTTCCAGAGGCCACCTAATTGTTTTAAATCTGTGGTTCCTGTTTGCTTTTCCAATGAACCGCCAACAAAGACCAAACAGCATTCGCAGATAACTTGGTTAATCATTTGAAAAATGCCGCCGGCGATCGCAATCGGGATGCCGGTACCAATTCCCAGGAGCATATAACCGACCTGGCTGATGGTACAATAAGCAAGTGAACGTTTAAAGTCAGTTTGAATGAAAGCCATCATGACTGCAAAAACAATCGTAATCGCTCCGATGGACATTACAAATAGTTTCATTCCAAGAGAAACTGTAAAAAATTCTAAAACAATTCTGGTTGCCAAATAAATTCCTAGTAATTTTCCTAAAGCAGCCGGCAAAATCGCCATGAAAGGTAACGGGGCATCTTTAGAAGCATCCGGAATCCATGTATGGAAAGGGATAGCTCCAGCTTTAGCTATTGCACCGATGAACATCAATACAAAAGCCACAGCGCTGACGCCACTGGTATCCAAATGGATATCTGTCATTACGGTAGTCTTTGCTTGGGCTTCAATAATTCCGATTCCAAACATTAAACAGAGATCAGCGAGCCCTACAATAACAAAGGCCTTTACTGCAGTTTTATAGGAACCTTCATTCCCCGAATTTATCAAGGCAAATAAAGTAATGAGTAATGCTTCCCAGAAAAAAAGCATGATAATCAAATTATTGGCTAAAGCCGCGCCAATTGCCAT
>JAEZKW010000317.1 GCA_023415375.1 Bacillota bacterium | reverse complement strand
CGCATTTCAGGCCCATAGGATGGAACATAAGTGGTATTTTTGCCTTCATACATACCTGAGTAAGCCAGCAATTGGCCCATCAACATAACGCCTTGACCGCCAAAACCGGCAAAAATCGATTCTAAAATCATTAGGCTCCCTCCTTAAAATCCCGTACGGTTCCTAATGGAAACCGAGGAATCATATCGGTTTCTATCCATTTTAAAGCCTCAATCGGGGTCATTCCCCAGTTGGTCGGACAGGTTGATAACACTTCCACCATTGCAAACCCTTTACCCTGGATTTGGGCGTCAAAGGCTTTGCGAATCGCTTGCTTTGCTATATTGACGTTTTTAGGGTCGTGCACGCTAACCCGGGCCAAAAAGACTGGAGCTTCCAATGTATTCAGCATTTCCGTCATCTTGATCGGATACCCCGTCGTATTCACATCCCTACCATAAGGCGATGTGGTTGTTTTCTGCCCCGGTAAGGTCGTTGGAGCCATTTGTCCGCCGGTCATCCCATAGATGGCATTATTCACAAAAATAACGGTAAACTTCTCACCACGATTAGCGGCATGAACGATCTCGGCTGTTCCGATAGAAGCTAAATCGCCATCTCCCTGATACGTGAAAACGACTCTATCCGGTAACACCCGCTTTATGGCAGTGGCTACGGCAGGTGCCCGGCCATGGGCTGCCTGTTGACAATCGCAATTGAAAACGTTATAAGCAGTAACCGCACAACCTACTGGGGCTACCGCAATGGTCTGCTCGCGAACATTTAATTCATCGATCACTTCTGCGACAAGACGGTGAATAATCCCATGGGTACAACCCGGACAATAGGAATATACTCGGTCTTGTAACGCTTCAGGTCTTCCAAATACTTTTTCCATTATGCCACCCCTCCTTCTTTGGAAAAACTTTTGATCACTGCATCATAGACCTCGGTTACCGAGGGAATTGTGCCGTTGAGTTTACCATAAAAGTCTACTGAGGTTTTTCCGTCCACGGCCAGTTTTACGTCCTCTACCATTTGGCCCACGCTCATTTCAATCACCATAAACCGTTTACCGGCTTTGGTCAGCTCCTGAATTCTTTGGCTAGGGAACGGCCATAACGAAATTGGGCGTAATAAACCAACTTTTTTCCCTTGAGCCCTTGCTTTAAGCATAACCGTCTTGGCGATTCGGGCAGAGGTACCATAGGCTACAATAATTAAATCCGCATCATTAGTTTCCTCTTCTTGGTAACGGATTTCATTGGCTGAAATCTCCTGATATTTTTGCTGAATCCGGATATTGATTTTTTCCAAATCTTCAGGCGCCAGTCCCAGACTGTTGATGATCCGTTGGGGTGTTCCCTTGGTCATTCCAGTCGTAGCCCAGGGTTTAGCCGGAATTTTCAGATCCTTTACCTCAGATAAAGTTACAGGTTCCATCATCTGACCTAAAATGCCATCAGCAAGTATCATTACCGGATTGCGATATTTATCGGCTGTTACAAACCCTTCATACATCAAATCGATAATTTCTTGAACAGAGGCAGGAGCGAAGACAATTAAATGATAATCGCCATGTCCGCCACCCTTGGTAGCTTGAAAATAGTCGGCTTGTGAAGGGGTCAGTCCCCCAAGTCCCGGTCCGCCACGGGCTACATTCACAATAACACATGGTAATTCAGCCCCGGCAATATAAGAAATACCTTCCTGTTTCAAACTGATTCCCGGGCTGGATGAGGATGTCATTGCTCTAGCGCCCGCTCCGGCAGCACCATACACCATATTGATTGCGCTAACTTCACTTTCAGCTTGAATGAATGTGCCGCCAATCTGGGGTAACCGTTTGGCCATATACTCCGGTACTTCATTTTGAGGAGTAATGGGATATCCAAAAAAGAAACGACAGCCCGCACGAATTGCTCCTTCAGCAATAGCTTCATTTCCTTTCATCATGACACGATCCGCCATATTCTATAGAACCTCCTTCAATATAATTATTTATAAACTTCAATGACTACATCCGGACACATGCGAGCACAAAAAGCACAACCAATACATTGGCTTTGGTCGGTAATTTCAGCTGGTTTGTATCCCTTCGAATTAAATCGGTCAGCCATCCTTAAGATTTTTTTTGGACAAACACTGGTACAGACCTCACAGCCTTTACATCGTTCTTCATCAAACTTAACCTGGGCCATTTTATTTCCCCCTTTAATTATGATAAAAACCTGGTAAAAAATTATGAAACAGTCAAAAAACCAATACATAATTACCATTCAAACACATTTGCCACTATTATGTTCAAGTGATCTGCCAATCTTATTAGTACCTGATAATAATTATAAACTTTTTATCATCGTAATGCAATCAAATAACATAAATTACATCTAATACGAGCCGATTTGATATTTGTAATGACACTGGTTACCTTCCTTTGAATTTCATTGACGTCAGGGCTAGTATAATGTCCGCAAATTAGCTGTACTATCATCGAGGGACCATTACGCTTTAAGTGTAGCATCTAACCTTGTAAAGTTATTTTGAGGACGCTACACTAGGTAACTGCTGCCTCCTCTAGCATTTAAGAACGCCATGGATGGGCACTTGTTACCTCCGATTGCAATTCATTGACGCCATGGAGGTAACATCCGTAAAGTCAAGGGAAAAACCGGATAATTGGAAAAACTTGAACGATTTTGAATAAAGAATTGTTCTTCTACCATATGATAAACGATGGGCAGCGGTAAACGTTCCGCAAGTTCATTAATAAATTTAAGCCCTTCTTGCCAAACTTCCATGGTAGTATCCGGCCCTAAGTTAATATTGGATACTATCCCGGTAGGTTGCAAGCGACTGGTGCTTTGGATCGCGGTAATTAATTGGACAGCCTCGGAAACGCTACGGGTATCCGGCCTATAAGGGTTTACCACAATGAACATATCGTAAGGTTCTTTTTCAAAATAGGGATAAAACCGTCCCAAAGCTCTTGCACCGGCCGGATCCCCTCCGACATCGAAAACTACCTGATAGCTTTGATCTTGAAGCAGAGAAAATATCCGTGGCGATAAGGATGGTATATCAGAGTATTCCATTCCCGGCTCTGACGAAACTACGTCCAAGCCTTTCGACTCCAATTCCAAAGCCAGATCCCGTGAACGAAAATAAGGATTCACAATATCCAAATCAATCAAGCCAACTTTATTTAAAATCTCTGTAAGGCGCGTGCGCGCGATGTCCCGCGCGCGCGCGCAAGCATAGGCAAGTGCAAATTCAGTTTTGCCGCTGCCGTAAGCTCCACATACTACATTTAGCCTTTTCATATCGTATCTCCTAAAAAAGTTTACTTCTATTAGAAGTTTACTTCTCCGGATAGAGCAAACCCCGCAGATAGCCCACTAGATAGAGTGAGCCGCTGGCGACTGCCACTTCCATATCCGAATGTAATAATAAATTTAAAGCCTTCTCCGGTTCAGGTTCAATGATAACCGGTATTCCCAGTATCCGGAAACTCATTGCCAGCTCCTCCGGTGGAGTACTCTTAGGATCCGGAACCGTGGTTACAATGACCTGACCGGTGATAGCCGCCAGTATTTCAGCCATTCGTTTCGAAGATCGATTATTTAAAAGTCCGAACAACAAATGGACTTTTTGTCCCGGGTAAATTGTTTGAATACTCTTTACCAAAGCCTTGGCTCCATCCGGATTATGGGCCCCATCCAAGTATAGTTTGGGCAGACTTGAAATCCTTACTCGTTCCATTCTCCCAGGCCAAATAGTCTCAGCCAAACCATTTAATAAAGCCTTATCAGGTACTTTGATACCGGCTCCCGCTAAGAATTCCATACTGGCTAGCACATTAAGACAGTTCATGATTTGATGTTCGCCAAGAAGTTTTAAATTCACCAGAAGTTTACCGAGGTGTTGGTCTTCAGCAATAAATTGAGTGAAATCTTCAGCGAATTTGAAATTCCGGAAAGTAACCGTCCGAGCCTTTTTAAACGGTGCTTTACGTTCTAAAGCTATCCCGGTCAAGAATTCTTCGATTGCAGATTCCTGCATCCCAATGACCACAGGAATATTCGTCTTAATGATTCCGGCCTTCTCAAAAGCGATTTTCTCTAAAGTATCCCCTAAAAATTCTTGGTGGTCCAGGGCAATATGAGTGATCACCGTCAAGATCGGCTGTAAGACATTGGTCGCATCAAACCGTCCGCCCATTCCGACTTCGATAATGGCAATATCAACATTTTGACGGGCAAAAAATTCAAAGGCGATCACTGTTCCCACTTCAAATTCGGTCGGATTACCAAATCCATCTCTTTCGACAGCTTGCAGGACAGGGGCTATTTCGGTTACGATTTCCGCTAATTGGTTATCGGATATCAACTGATGATTCACTCGAAAGCGTTCCCGGTAGAAAACAAGATGCGGTGAGGTATAACAGCCCGTTTTATATCCAGCACACTGTAATACCGTATCCATCATGGCAACTGTAGAGCCTTTGCCATTGGTCCCGGCAATATGAATAGACCGGAATTTTTGCTGTGGATCACCGAGTCTCCGTAAAATCTCAGT
>JAEZKW010000031.1 GCA_023415375.1 Bacillota bacterium | reverse complement strand
AAGCTACGATGAAGGCCTTTGAGCAGCAAGAAAAGGAATTCTCGCGTTTGGATAAATTCATACGGGAATCCCGGGCGACCGAAAAAAGCAAACGTAAAGCTCATAGTATTGAAAAACGTCTGGCTAAAGTCGAACGGATCGAAAAGCCGCTGGCGAATGATAAGTCTTTAAAAATGAATTTTAAAGAGTCGGTTGCCAGTTCCAGAAAAGTATTGGAGCTTGAAAATGTTAGTAAGAGCTATAATGGGAAATCACTCTTTCACGGAGTCAATTTAACTATCGAAGCCGGAGAAAAAGTGGGCTTAATCGGGCCTAACGGGGCTGGTAAAACAACTCTGCTTCGAATCATTCAAAACCAGGAAGCACCGGATCAGGGGATGGTGAGACTCGGTTTTGAGGTTTATCCCAGTTTTTTCTCCCAGCTAACGACGGGAGAAGAACTAACAGGGACACCGTTCAGCCAAATTATGGAGGCTGCCGATCTTGATAACACAGAAGCCAGAACGATTCTGGGACGTTTTTTATTTAGCGGGGATGATGTTTTCAAGTCCATGGCCGACCTTAGTGGGGGAGAACGGCGCCGTTTGGGATTAATTAAGTTAATGCTTTCAAAGGCCAATTTTCTGATTCTGGATGAGCCCACCAACCATCTTGACTTGGATTCGATTGAAGTGATGGAACAGGCGTTGGCATCATACAGCGGAACCGTTTTGATTGTATCCCATGACCGTTCTTTCCTGAATGCAGTTGTTGACCGTTATGTCGCCTTGGTTAACAATGGACTCGAATCATTTCAGACTTATCAGGACTATGTCGAGTTTAATCAAAGAGTGAACGAAGTGAGTTCTAAAGATGCTCTAAAACCAAAAAGTTCCGCTAGTATACAACGTGAACAAAATAAAGAGGCTCAACGTGATTTGAAACGCAAGCAACGGAATTTGAATCAGGCGGAAACTGAAATTGAAAACTTGGAGCAACGAAAAAAAGAATTATTATCATTATTAAATGATTTTGAAGTTCAGACCGATTATAAAAAGAGTATGGAATATGGGCAGGAACTCACAGATGTTGAAACAAAGTTAGCCGAGTTGTACGAGCAGTGGGAACAGCTTCAAGAAGAGTTGACCGCTGATAATTAACAATTGGTTTTTCCTCCATAAATTACTGAAAGGAACTCGGAAGGTTTTCAAGAATAAACTAACTGTTTACAGAAGAATTCGCAATTCTAATCCAGGAGGTGGTAGCCAGTGTCAAAGTTGGGAGAAACAGAGGCCGCCCCTTTTAAAGAGTCACTTCCTTTACTACCATTGCGTGGAATGATTGTTTTTCCGTTTATGGTCGTTCCGCTGGATGTTGGTAGAGACAAATCAATCAGTGCTCTTGAAGAGGCAATGATTCATGATCGCTTAATCGTTTTGGCGGCTCAACGCCAAGCGAAGGTTAATGATCCCAATCAGGATGAGATTTATGGAATGGGGACAATGGCTGAGATTAAGCAGTTGTTGAAACTACCGGATGGCACGATTAGGGTACTGGTTGAAGGTCTGCGTCGGGTACACATCGAGCAATATATTCAGGTTGATCCGTATTATATGGTTCGAATCGGTGAGATTACCGAAATTGAGGAGAAAAATGTTGAAACGGAAGCCTTAATGAGGTCGACTCTCTATCAGTTCGAGCAATTTATAAAGATGAGCAAAAAGGTTCCACCGGAGGTTATGGTATCTGTCAATAATATTGAAGATCCTGGCAGGTTGGCCGATATTATCGCTTCTCATTTAAGCTTAAAAGTCGAAGACAAACAGCAGATTTTAGAAGCGGTATCCGCAAGAACTAGGCTGGAGACTTTATGTTCTTTTCTAGTTAAAGAAATCGATATTTTGGAAATGGAACGCAAAATCCATTTACGGGTCCGCAAGCAAATGGAGAAAACGCAGAAAGAGTATTATCTGCGTGAACAGATGAAGGCCATCCAGAAGGAACTGGGTGATGCCGATGAACGCACTGCCGAAGTCGAGGAACTTCGTTCTAAACTTTCTAAGCTGAACTTGCCCGAGGAGGCGGAGGAAAAAACCTTAAAAGAAATTGATCGCTTGTCAAAAATGCCGCCCATGTCCGCAGAGGCAGTGGTAGTCCGCAACTATATCGACTGGCTCTTGGCGTTGCCTTGGAACATTGAAACCGAGGATTGCCTTGATGTGAATTCGGCAGAACAGATATTGAACGAAGATCATTATGGACTTGAGAAAGTAAAAGAAAGGATCCTGGAGTATTTGGCAGTATGCCAATTGACCCAAAAATTAAAAGGACCTATTCTTTGCTTGATCGGGCCTCCCGGTGTCGGCAAAACATCACTTGCCAAATCGGTTGCCAGGGCGCTTAACCGCAAATTTGTCCGTTTCTCTTTGGGTGGAGTCCGGGACGAAGCAGAAATCAGGGGCCATCGTCGCACTTATGTAGGAGCCATGCCTGGAAAAATCATTCAAATTATGAAACAGGCCGGTTCCAAAAATCCTGTTATTTTGTTGGACGAGATTGACAAGATGAGCGCTGATTTTCGGGGAGATCCATCGGCAGCTTTATTGGAGGTTTTAGACCCCGAGCAAAATTGTGCTTTTGGAGATCATTATTTGGAAGTGGCCTTTGATCTTTCGAAGGTGCTGTTTATTACAACCGCCAATACTTATTACAATATTCCTCGGCCGCTGCTTGACCGGATGGAGATTATTGATATTGCCGGTTATACCGAAGAAGAAAAGTTGGAGATTGCCAAACGGCATTTACTGCCTAAACAGGCTAAGGAACACGGGATGGAGGATCAGGATCTGATAATCCCTGATACAATGCTGCGGCAAATCGTTAATGGTTACACCCGGGAATCGGGAGTTCGGAGTTTGGAGCGGCAACTCGCTGCTGTTTGCCGTAAGGCAGCCCGTGAGATTGTCCAGACTTCCAAAAAACCGGTTCGGATCAATAAAAATTCCTTGCAGAAATTTTTGGGTGCTCCTAAATATCGGCACAATTTGGCTGAGGAAACCGATCAAGTCGGACTTGCTACCGGTTTAGCATGGACCGAAGTCGGCGGTGAGATTTTATCGATTGAAGTTACACTCGTGAAAGGCAAAGGGCAACTGATTCTTACCGGAAAGTTAGGCGAGGTTATGCGGGAATCTGCCCAAGCCGCTTTTAGTTATATTCGTTCCCGTGCCAAAGAACTGGGAATTGAAGAAGATTTTAATGAACATCTTGACATTCATATTCATATTCCGGAAGGAGCGATCCCTAAGGATGGCCCTTCAGCCGGTATTACCATCGCGACAGCAATTGTTTCGGCTTTAACGGCCCAGCCGATCCGGAAAGATGTGGCAATGACCGGTGAAATTACTTTACGTGGCCGGGTACTGCCAATCGGCGGACTTAAAGAAAAAATACTGGCTGCCCATCGCAGCGGCATCAAGAGAATCCTTATTCCCAAAGAAAATGAGAAGGATTTGGAGGAACTGCCGGACAATGTCGCCCGTAAGGTCACGATTGTGCTGGTGGATTCCATGGATGAAGTTTGGCGGGAGGCCTTAATACCGAAGATGTCGATCGTCTCGGCTGGCTAAGAAAAGAATGTTCATTGAACTAAGCCTTTCCGGCTTTAGACGGTAGCAGTTTGACTTCATTGGATTTTTCAATGAAGTCTGCTTTTTTTTATGTTACAATAGAAGTAATGTTAAGAAGAAGGAAGGATTATTTTGCTCGAACGGACTTTACGAGTTTTAGAATATCAAAAAATTATCGATAAATTGGAAACTTACGCGACCTCTGCGATTGGCAAGGAACTCGCTGCGGGACTTCTCCCTTTGGCGGACCCGGTCCGGATTGAAGAGGGACTTCAAGTCACTTCGGAAGCAGTGCAAATTTTAGTTCAGGCGGAACGCCCTCCTCTGGGAGGTATCTTTGATATCAGGCCGCAGGTCAAAAAAGCCTCGATTAACGGGATTTTGGCGCCGACCGAGCTGCTAGAAGTTGGTGCAACGCTTCGGGCATCCCGGCTGATGCGGGAGTTTCTCGTGGATAAGGGAGCGGAATTAGAATTATTGCCGGAGTGGGGCGGGCATTTGGGAAGTTTTCCTGGGCTGGAACGGGAACTTGACCGTTGTATTGGACCGGGTGGGGAAATATTGGATAGCGCCAGTAGTACCCTTCATGGTTTGCGTTCTCAAATGAAGGTGTTGCAAGGCCGCATCCGTGACAAACTGGATGGGATTATCCGTTCCAGTGATAACGCTAAATACTTGCAGGAATTAATTGTGACCATGCGGAATGACCGTTATGTAATCCCTGTCAAACAGGAATACCGCGGGCTTTTTCCCGGAATCGTCCATGACCAGTCGGCCAGTGGGGCGACACTTTTTATTGAACCCATGAGTGTGGTCGAGATTAATAATCAATTAAGAATTGTTGAAACCCAAGAAACTGAGGAGATTCACCGTATCTTAAGTGACCTATCCGGCAGGGTTCAGGATGTTGGCCCATCATTATTAAATAGCCTTGAAATTTTAGGCCGTTTGGATTTAGCCTTTGCAAAAGGGCATTATAGTTTGGCCATAGATGGGATCCGGCCGGCGCTGAATCTTGAATCGAAACTGGATTTGCACAATGCCAGACATCCTTTGTTAGCCGGTAAAGTAGTACCTATCAGCGTTACACTCGGCAAGAATTTTGATACCTTGGTGATTACCGGTCCCAATACGGGGGGTAAAACAGTAACTTTAAAAACGATCGGGTTATTGACCTTAATGGCCCAAGCAGGATTGCATATTCCAGCCGCCTCCGGTTCTGAAATCGCAGTTTTTGAGAAGATATTTTGTGACATTGGTGACGAACAGAGTATTGAGCAGAGTTTATCGACCTTTTCCTCACACCTGACTCAGATTGTTAAAATTATTGAAGGCGCCAGGGATTCCCGGTGCTTGGTTTTACTCGATGAATTAGGCGCCGGAACCGACCCAACAGAGGGCGCGGCTCTGGCCATGAGCATATTAACCCATTTGCATCAATTGAATGTAAGGACTGTGGCCACGACGCATTATAGTGAGCTGAAAGCATTTGCCTATCAGACGCCGGGGATCGAAAATGCTTCGGTCGAATTTGATATCCAAACTTTAAAACCAACCTATCACTTATTAATTGGGGTTCCCGGCAGCAGTCAAGCCTTTGAAATTGCTTTAAAATTGGGTTTATCCGGTCCGATTATTGAAAGTGCCCGCAGCTTAATATCAGCTGCTACCATGAAGGTTGAAGAGATGTTGCGTCAAATTGAAATTGACCGTAAGAAAGCCCGTGAGGATCGGCAAATGACTACGGAGGCCCGCTTAAAGGGAGAACAGTTTAAAAGTCAATATGAGCTGGAATTGGAAAAGCTAAAGCGGGAAAAAGCGGAACTCCTAAGGCAAGCTAAAATTGAAGCCCGTGAAATGCTATTAGAAACAAGACGCGAGAGTGAAAATTTATTGCGAAAGCTGCGCGAAGGGCGTCATGAAGAACTTCCGGGAATAGTCAATGAGGCCAGAAGCAGAATATCAGAAGAACTTGAGCGCTTAGAAGAAAAAACCTCAGAACCGGAAAAAGATACTGCGGTGAATCCTGCTGAGCTAAAGACGGGCCAGAAAGTTCGAGCCATTTCTCTGGGTCAGGTGGGTACGATTACCGATATTGGCAATGACAGTGCCCAAGTGCAACTCGGGATCATCAAAGTGAATTTGCCGTTTCATGATTTGGAACTGGTGGAGGAACAAAAAGTTCAAATCAAACATCGTCCCAAAACGAGCGGTGAAACAGGTTTGGAAACCGCTCAGAACATTTCCGCAGAATTAAGTCTGCGAGGCATGACTGTGGACGAAGCCCTTTATGAATTGGAGAAATATTTGGATAAAGCTATTCTTGCAGGCCTTTCACGTTTCAGGGTTATTCACGGTAAAGGCACCGGGGCCTTACGGAGTGCGGTTCAACAATATTTACGGGAGAATCCGATGGTAAAAACCTCCTATATTGCTGAACAAAATGAAGGCGGTATGGGGGCTACCGTGGTGGAACT
>JAEZKW010000294.1 GCA_023415375.1 Bacillota bacterium | reverse complement strand
CCCTGGAGATCAATTTTGGACTTGGATGTAATACCTTCACCAACTAGCCAGCGGGCCATTACGTAATTCAGATGCTGTAACTGAATTACGGCCCCATATTCACTTTGCAACCTGTAGCGTAGTACATCAAATTGCAGACTACCAACCACTCCAACGATAAAAGATTCAAAGCCGGTATCCGGTTGCCGGAATAGTTGGACCGCCCCTTCTTGGGATAATTGAGTGATTCCCTTGATAAATTGCTTACGTTTCATGGTATCGGCCGGTTGAATCCGGGCAAATAATTCCGGGGGAAATACCGGGAAATCTTCAAATTTTAATTTGTTGTTTTCTGCACATAAGGTATCCCCGATTGCAAAAATTCCTGGGTCAAACAGACCGATAATGTCACCGGGATAAGCCTCATCGACGATTTCTCTTTCCTGGGCCATAAATTGCTGGGGTTGAGAAAGTTTGATCGGTTTACCGGTTTGAACATGATGAACAGTCATTCCCCGCGAAAAAACCCCGGAACAAATCCGGATGAAAGCTAGGCGGTCACGGTGCGCCGGATTCATATTCGCTTGAATTTTAAATACGAAGGCTGCAAAATCTTGACGAACCGGCAACAATTCACCAATGGAAGACTGGCGGGGCAGAGGCGCCGGTGCCAGCTGTAAAAACTCCTCGAGAAAAGGCCGGACCCCGAAATTGGTCATGGCACTACCGAAAAACATCGGAGTTAGCTCGCCATGGAGAATCCGTTCCAAATCAAAGGCCTCCCCGGCAGTATCTAAAAGCTCGATGTCGTTCTTGAGGGCTTCATGAACATTCGCTCCCAGAATTTCTGTGAAAGCTGGATCATCGGCACTGCCGATGGTGGATTGGAGCGCCCACTGACCGTGGGAACCATCATTGTCAAACAATTCGATTTGGGCCTGGCGGCGGTTATAGACGCCGCGATATTCCCCATTAATACCAATTGGCCAATTCATTGGATATGATACAATGCCCAAAACTTTTTCAATCTCTTCCATCAACTCGAAAGGATTCTTGCCGTGTCGGTCCAGTTTATTGATGAAGGTAAACACCGGGATACCCCGTTGTTTACAGACTTTAAAAAGCTTAATTGTCTGGGCCTCAACGCCTTTCGCAACATCGATCAGCATGACTGCGCTATCAGCAGCCATTAAAGTACGGTAGGTATCTTCGCTGAAGTCTTGATGCCCAGGTGTATCCAAAATATTAACTTTATAACCGTTATATTCAAATTGAAGGGCGCTGGAGGTTACTGAAATTCCACGTTGTTTTTCAATTTCCATCCAGTCAGATACGGCATGTCGCTGAGCTTTTCTGGCCTTTACCGATCCTGCCAAGTGGATGGCTCCGCCATACAGTAGAAGTTTTTCTGTTAGGGTGGTTTTTCCGGCGTCAGGATGGGATATGATAGCGAAGGTACGCCGTCTTTCAATTTCTTTTGTAAGTCTTTCTTTGGTATCAGACATCAACAGCCCTCCGGAATTTTATCAACAAACATTTATTATATATGAAGATGAAGGAGGAATGCAATAGCGTAAGTAAAGTTGTGCCTTTTACACATGGGTGTACGATGGTAAGAAGCATCATTCTATCAGGCAGGAGATTAAAAAAAACTCCCGAAATATTTTAGTAAGTTCCATCCATTGAACAAAATAGCGCCTAAATAATTTACTGCTTATTAAAAAAATTAAGGAGGAAAATAATGAGCATTACCCAACAACGGGTTCTGGTTGAAAATCTTCGTGACTTTCAAGAGATTATTGAATCGAATCAAAGAGTCATCGCCTTGGTGTACGCTTCCTGGTGTCCCTTTTGTATTCGATTTTTACCTGTGTTTGAACGCATAAGCAACAATGATCAGACTGCGGAATCGTATTTTTTCTTATTTCAAGATGATCAGGAAATCATGGCCGATGAATATTCAGTCGATGTAGTACCATCGGTTTTGCTTTTTGAAAATGGTAAGCTGGCTAAACGTTTGGATGGTGTTTTAGGAGTCGGCTTAAACGAAAAACGGTTCAATGATTTTCTGGTGTCGATAGGTTCCTGATTTTATAGTGAGAAGGGGTTATCATGGCAATATCAAATGAAAAAGAACGAGTGCGATATCTAAAAAATTTTCAGGCCGAACAACAAGCGATTCATCTTTACCAACGGTTGGCTGCAGCCGAACCAAACCCGGATCTTGCCGGGGTTTATCACAGGCTGGTGGCCACCGAGCAAAAGCACGCCGAGTTTTGGGCAGAAAAACTTCGCGAAATAGGTGCGAAGGTGCCAAGTGTCAACCCTGATTGGCGAACCCGGCTTTTTGGGAAGCTCGCCGACAAACTGGGACCGGCTTTTGTACTGCCATCCATTGCCTCTTTAGAGAAGAATACAGCTACTGAATATGTGGGCCAGACGGATGCAGAGTCCATCCGTATGCCTGCAGATGAACAGTCCCATGCCCGGATTTTTCAATTATTAAGTCAAACGAGTCAAGGCCTTCAAGGAAGCGATTTAGCTCACTTTGAAGGCCGACATCCGGCTACCGGCGGAAATGCTCTTCGGGCTGCTGTACTCGGCGCCAATGACGGATTGATTTCAGTATTTAGTTTGGTGATGGGAGTCGCGGGGGCCGGGGTCAGTTCCAGGAATATATTAATCACCGGCTTATCGGGTTTGTTAGCAGGGGCTCTCTCGATGGCTCTCGGGGAATGGCTTTCGGTTCAAAGCTCCCGGGAGCTTTACCAGCATCAACTGGAGATTGAAGAGCAGGAACTTATACAAACTCCTGAAGAGGAACAAGAGGAATTGACGCTAATTTACCAAGCCAAAGGGATAGATGCGGAAACAGCCCGCAACTTGGCAAAACGTCTGATTTCCGACCGGGCCACAGCATTAAATACTTTAGCCCGGGAGGAACTCGGAATCGACCCGGATGAGCTCGGCGGTTCCCCCTGGGAGGCTGCATTAACTTCTTTCTTATTATTTGCTGTTGGTGCCATGATCCCGGTTTTTCCTTACATATTTTTTACCGGTTTCACCGGCGTAATTGCTAGTAGCGTCTGCAGTGCCGTCGGCTTATTCATCATTGGAGCTGTAATTACGCTGATAACGGGTAAACATCCCGTTCTTTCGGGCCTGCGGCAGGTTCTTTTCGGATTAGCCACTGCAGTTGTCACTTTTGGCATTGGAAGGATTGTGGGAGTGAATTTGGGAGGGTAAATATAGTTTTTTATTTCATAGATTATTGTAGTTTAAAAATTAATGAAAAAAGGGCTGTTGC
>JAEZKW010000238.1 GCA_023415375.1 Bacillota bacterium | reverse complement strand
GAGGATGATTTTGTAGAACACTTTTTCATTTCCTCAACCCATGAAACAATTTTATTCTTTACCAACCAAGGCCGGGTTTATCGCCTGAAAGGGCATGAGATTCCGGAATCCGGACGGACGGCCCGCGGTACGGCCATCATTAACCTGATTCAGTTGGAACCGGGCGAACGGGTGAACGCTGTAATTCCGATTCAAGAATTTGATTCCGATCATTACTTGTTTATGGGCACCAAACAGGGAGTTGTCAAGAAAACTCCTCTTAACGAATTTGATACCAACCGCAAAGGCGGATTGATTGGGATTAGTTTGGATGAAAATGACGAACTGATCGAAGTCAAACTAACCGATGGAACCAAAGAAGTGATAATGGTAACCCAAAAAGGCCAGTCCATACGATTCCCCGAGACTGATGTCCGTTCATTGGGAAGAACAGCCCGGGGCGTCAAAGGAATCACTCTAGATGACGGTGATTTGGTGGTTGGTATGGATACTGTCAAGGAAGATGCCGATCTGGTGGTGATCACTAGTCTCGGTATGGGTAAACGGACTAGCCTTGATGAATATCGTGTACAATCCAGAGGTGGTAAAGGTACTAAAGCGATTAAATTGACCAAAAAGCATGGAATCATCGAAGGAATCAAGGTGGTATCCGAAAATGATGAGTTGATGGTGATCACTGCAGAAGGAATTATCATCCGCATTAGTGTTCAGAATATCTCATGCACCGGTCGGGATACCCAGGGGGTCCGGATCATGAAAGTGGATGAAAACGACCGTGTGGTTACGTTAGCCCGAGTGGTCGGAGGTAAGGAAGAAGATGAAAGCGAAGAACCAAGCGCCGAATAGGCGCTTTTTTTTTATCCGGGTCTTTTTTTGGGGGTTAGGGGTTATTGGTACTTCATTAACTGCATATTCGGTATAAGTTGTATATAAATTGATTTTAAAATTCAGATAAGTGAATATAAATGAATTTGTTAGTTGATTCGGTGCTGCTTCCAGGTTATAATGAAGTTGACTTTCTCCCCTGAGGTGATTGGTTTGGATAAAGAAATTCTTACCATGGAAAATGCTGCCGATTTTTTTGGGGTCAGTGTTAAGACTTTTATTAAATTATTAAAGGAAGAGAAAGTGCCTGGCCGGAAAATCGGACGGGAATGGCGTTTTAGCAAAAAAGCTTTGATTGAATGGTTGGCAGCCGGAGATTCACAAGCGTACTCGGCAAGCGAATCCAGTGAAGCAGAAACGAAAGAATTTTTCAATGAAGTCGCTTCCGATTGGGAAGAATTGCGTCGTAGTTATTATGATGAATCGATTCGGAACAGGTTGGCCGAATTGCATATTTTTCACTCGCAAATGACGTTAATGGATCTGGGAACCGGGAATGGTTTTTTAGCAAGGTTTGCAGCGCCGTTTGTAAAAAATGTCTTAGCAGTGGATATATCAGCTGAGATGTTGAAGGAACTTCGAAAAAAGGCCCAGAACGAGGGCTTGAAAAATATTGAAACCATTGAAAGTGACGGCCGTCAAGTTCCTGTTCCTGACGGCTCGGCTGACTTAATTTGTGCCAACATGTATCTTCATCATATTGAAGATCCCGAGTCTGCGATAGGCGAGATGTACCGAATTCTTAAAATGAAAGGCACTGTTTTTTTGGCGGACTTCCTTGAACACCAGGATTTAGCACTTAAAGAAAATATGCATGATATTTGGCCGGGGTTTGCCTTGCAGGAAATCTTAGAATGGTTTAAAAAGGTTGGGTTTATGCATATGAAAACTCATGAAATAGTTCCGGAACCGTCCGGGAGCGGTTGGGACTTGCAAAAGCGGAAAACAATTTTCATTCTGACAGCTCAGAAAGACTCATAAAACAGTTTGGTTTAGTGTAAGAAAACAACTGTGCCCGTCTAGGGTTGATACTTGGGCTTGTTGTTTTTTCACTGAGTTTTTCTGAAAGCCGGTTTGAGCGGCTTTCAGAAAAGTTAAGATATATTGTTAAGCCTGGATTTGCAGAATAAAATTTGGTATGATACTGGTATTGTTTTAAAAGATAATCTAAATTTGAGAGGAAAACAATGAGCAAAATAATCAATATTCCGGATATAGGCCAAATTGATGAACAATCGGGTTTCATCCCTTTAGAAGTTTGCAGTGATCAGCACTTCCGAGTGGGACAAGATGGGGTCATTTCCATAACAGCCACAGGCGATCGGAAAGTGGAATTTATCGCTTTTGCCGATCATACTTTAGCCTATGTGAGTTCATCCATGGGGTATCCGGCTTATTATCCGATTCATCCGGTGGGAATCAAAAAACCGCTGAAAGCGGTATTAATGGATTTAGATGGGACCAGTGTCCGAAGTGAAGAATTTTGGATCTGGATTATTGAAATGACGACTGCCAGTTTACTTGGCAATCCCCGGTTCCAACTGGAAGAAGCAGATTTACCCTATGTATCAGGTCATAGTGTTTCTGAGCATTTGAAATATTGCATTCAGAAGTATTGTCCTGAAAAGTCTCTCGAACTGGCCCGTAACTACTACTTTGAACATACCCACCGTGAAATGAAAGCCATTATGGATGGGGGCGGTAAGGAGGGGGCTTTTACTCCGGCCCCGGGAATTAAAGAATTTCTTTATGAATTAAAAGCGATGGGTGTAAAAATCGGGCTGGTAACCTCCGGATTGTATGAGAAGGCTTGGCCGGAAATCCTTTCAGCCTTCCGGACTCTAAAGATGGGTGATCCTAAGGATTTTTACGATGCCATCATTAGCGCCGGTTTTCCGTTACGCAAAGGTGAAGTAGGTACGTTGGGAGAATTATCTCCAAAACCCCATCCTTGGCTTTATGCTGAAGTGGCCCGGGTGGGCTTGGGGATAGCCTTTGAAGACCGGAATTCAGTTGTCGGTATCGAAGACAGTGGCGCCGGTGTTTGTTCGATCCGTCTGGCAGGATTCCCAACCATCGGTATCAGCGGAGGGAATATCGAAAGCAGCGGAACAAAGGCTCTTTGTAATCATTATTGTGACAATTTCTCGGAAATTATAAAATTGTTGGCCTGAGTCAATGAGAATCTTCAAAAAACGAAATCCTTTTATAAGAGAGGCCTAATAAAAAAGGGGAATCATTATGAAGGTTTTATTTATCGGCGGTACTGGAAATATCAGTGAAGTAGTCTCCAAATTAGCCTTGGAAAAAGGAATCGACTTATACTTGCTAAACCGCGGGCAACGCAGCAATCTATTTCCTGAAGGGGCTAAATTGTTACGGGGGGATATCCGGGATCCTCAATCTGTAGCCGCAGCGCTGCAAGATCACCAATTTGATGTAGTCGTTGATTGGATTGCGTTTACTCCGGATCAGGTTCGTGTGGATATTGATTTATTCAAAAATCGTACCGGACAATATATATTTATCAGTTCAGCCTCGGCTTATCAGAAGCCGGTTGGGGATTACTTGATTACTGAGTCAACCCCGCTTATCAATCCTTACTGGCAATATTCCCGTGATAAAATTGCCTGTGAGGAATGCTTAATGGACGCATACCGAAACCAGGGTTTTCCAATAACGATTGTCAGGCCTTCCCATACTTACGGCAAGACATCGATTCCAGCCGGAATTGATTGTGGGGCCAGACCCTGGACCTTAATCGACCGGATTCGTAGGGGCAAGAAGATAATCATTCATGGTGATGGTACTTCGTTATGGGTATTAACCCATAACACTGATTTTGCAGTAGGATTTATCGGGTTGCTGGGAAACCCCCGTGCGATTGGCCAGGCGTTTCATATTACCTCCGATGAGGTCCTTTCCTGGAATCAGATTTATGAGGCGATTGGAAATGCAGCGGGGGCTAAAATAAATCCGGTTTACATTCCTTCAGATTTTTTAGCTGCCGTATCTCCCTGGGGAGATGGCTTATTGGGAGATAAATCCCGAAGCGTCGTTTTTGACAATCGGAAGATTAAGCGCTTGGTTCCGGAGTTTGCCTCCAAAACCTTGTTTTCGGAGGGAATTAAAGAATCATTGGCTTGGTTCGAAGC
>JAEZKW010000236.1 GCA_023415375.1 Bacillota bacterium | reverse complement strand
CGGAGGTAACCAATGGGTTTACGGGAAGAAGCTTTAGCATTACATAAGGAGAATAATGGTAAAATAGCGGTTGCCAGCAAAGTCCAAGTAAGGGATAGCAGGGACTTGAGCCTAGCCTATTCCCCGGGAGTCGCCGAACCTTGTAAAGAAATTGCTAATAATCCTGCCTTAAGTTATGACTATACGAATCGTGGCAATATGGTCGCTGTCGTATCTGATGGCACAGCCGTATTAGGTTTGGGTGATATTGGGCCTGAAGCAGGACTGCCAGTTATGGAAGGCAAGGCAATCCTTTTTAAAAACTTCGCCGATATCGACGCCTTTCCAATCTGTCTTGGTACGAAAAAAGTTGAAGAAGTAATTCAGGCTGTGAAATGGTTGGAGCCTACTTTCGGCGGCATCAATTTAGAGGATATATCAGGGCCGCGATGTTTTGAGATTGAGGAAAGATTGAAAGCAGCTATGTCGATTCCGGTTTTTCATGACGACCAGCACGGTACGGCTGTGGTTTGTGTGGCCGGATTATGGAATGCCCTCAAAGTGGTTCAAAAAGATATCTCCGAGATTAAAGCGGTTGTTAACGGAGCCGGAGCAGCAGGTATTTCCATCGCCAAGCTCTTAATCGCTTGCGGTTTGCAACCGGAAAACTTGAGTATTTGTGATCGTAACGGATTGCTGTTTCCCGGAAGTAACCCTGACAACCCTTATATGGAAAAGATGGCGAGGTTCACCAATCCTCAAAGCCGTAAAGGAAAACTGGCTGATGTATTGGTTGATGCTGATTTTTTTATTGGCGTTTCAGCCGCTAATATCGTAACCGCAGAGATGGTCAAGACCATGGCTTCAGGGGCGATTATTTTTGCAATGGCCAATCCGGCTCCTGAAGTTATGCCTGAAATAGCTCTGGGGGCAGGAGCAGCTATCGTGGGAACCGGACGTTCAGACCATCCGAACCAAATCAATAATGTTTTGGGTTTTCCAGGCATTTTTCGGGGGGCCCTTGATGTTCGAGCCAAAGAGATCAACGAATCGATGAAGGTTGCAGCAGCCAAAGCCATTGCCGGTATCGTGTCCCCAGAAGAACTAGCGGTTGATTATATTATTCCCAAACCTTTCGACCGCCGGGTGGTGCCTGCGGTGGCATTGGCAGTGGCTAAAGCAGCAATGGACAGTGGAGTGGCCGGAACTCCTAAAACAGAAAAGGAATTGATTGTTGGACTTGAGAAAAGAGGGTTATTATAAATGAGTCGCGAATTATTTACTACCGCCGATAACTATATCATTACTGCGGATGAAACTAAAGAACTTGGTCCGGAACAAACGACATTACTCCTCACGGCAGGGTTAGCCATTGATATAATTTTTAAAGAAGGAAAATAAACTGAAGTTATCGATAGTCTTCTAAAGGAACTAAAGTAGGGAGCCATTTTCCCGCAGGCGCAGTTAATTTGGCGTTAATTTACCGGTAATAGGAGAATGAATAAACCCTATTTAAATGGTATTTATGAATAGATACCGACATATCTTTTATGGGGTGAATGAAGAATGTCGGTATCTATTAAGATTTTAATATTTGCTGTACTTAATTTTATAGCCTTGATTTGCTTGCTTGTTAAGTTATTAAAATATGGAAATCATATGGCAGGGAGTTTAAGACTAGCCTGGGATTTTATCCTGGGTCAGCCGGATCAGACTGATTATCCAATTTATACAAGGATTATCTGGGTGCCTATCCTAAGAAAATCCTGGTGGTTTATGTTGATAATTTATGGTATATCCTGGATTATTACGGATAATCTTTGGATGGATATCGGGATCATCTTACTGGCAATGATTCATGTTTTTTGGTATCTCTACGCATCAATGACTTTTAGAACCAAATATGATCGAGTTCTACACTTTACCACTGACTGGGGAATAATTTACAAGGAAATTGGCGAAGGGTCTTTTTTGATTGAGAAGTCACTGGCGGAACTTGATTTACGTAAAAAAAATCTTTTGATACTTGCTATCGAACATAACAATCAATTAAGTCCTTTCCCCAAAGGGCTAGAACGGATCGAAGCAGGTGACCGAATTGTAATGTTTGGAGATTTAGCGGCATACCAGACAATTTTTAACTAATTTAAAATCTATGCAAAAGGTATTTTGTACAATTATTAACTTGACAGAGATCATAAAGCTTACTATAATTAACTTAATCATTTTCAAATGAATTTTTTTCTAAAGTTTCATAAAAATATGGATTTAGGATGAGTTTAATGGATCCCTTGGATCATACAGAAGAGATAAGTGGAGATTATGTGGTTGTTCGTGCTTTGGAAGATGGTGTCACTATTATTGGATTAACCAGAGGTAAAGATACCAAATTCAATCACACCGAAAAGTTGGACCGCGGAGAGGTCATGTTATTTCAGTTTACCGAACATACTTCTGCCATGAAAATCCGTGGTAAAGCCGAAATATTTACAAAGCACGGTCAGATTCAAAGCGGTAAAGAATTAACAGATTAATGGCATTTAGTTCTTGTTTTATTAGCTGAGGGGCTGAAAAGCCCGGAGAAGTTGGGATGAATCCGTTTACAGAGACGGCATCTCGGAGTATAGGGGCTGGGAAAGCCCATGAGTATAGGGACAATTGTTGTCCAAGTTGAGATGAGCTGAGTAGTCAGGGTTATAAAGACCAGACTCTTAGTAGTCTGGTCTTTTTTGTGTGCCCAGCATGGGCACAATAATTCAGGAGGAGCCGAGATGAGCATGAGTGAAGAGTTTTTGGAAAAATTACCTTTGGTCCGGGCTACTGGAGATGGCGCGCGCGCGCGTAGCCGATTTCTAATTCGGGGCATTGAAGTAGGCGGGATTGAACCGGTGATCATTGCCGGACCCTGCGCGGTGGAATCAGCCGAGCAAATCCTTGAAATTGCAAAGAGAGTTAAAGCGGAGGGCGCGCAAGGGCTGCGAGGCGGAATCTATAAACCTCGAAGTTCGCCTTATAGTTTTCAAGGCTTAGGTGAGGTGGGACTGGAATATTTAGCGGCGGCCCGAGATAAGGTTGGTTTGTTCACTGTGGTGGAAGTAACCAGTCGTGAACAGATACCCCAATTAATGGATTATGTAGATGTTATCCAAATCGGGGCCCGTAATATGCAAAATTTTGAGTTGCTAAAAGCAGTCGGACGTATTCAAAAGCCGATTTTATTGAAAAGAGGATTTTCTGCCACCATTCAGGAGTTACTCCAAGCGGCTGAATATATTTTGTATGAAGGTAACCCACAGGTCATTCTTTGCGAACGGGGGATCCGTACTTTTGAAACAATTACCCGAAACACTTTGGATATTAATGCAATACCTCTGCTTAAACAATTAACCC
This sequence comes from Bacillota bacterium, assembly GCA_023415375.1. GTDB lineage: Bacteria > Bacillota > UBA4882 > UBA8346 > UBA8346 > UBA8346. Next base: position 10,670 of record JAEZKW010000236.1, on the reverse strand, counting down.
ATTTACCAGTCTTTGCCGATCCCAGTCATGGAACCGGCCGCAGTGACCTGGTAATTCCGGTAGCCAAAGCCGCTCTCTCGGCCGGAGCTAACGGCCTAATTATCGAAGTCCATCCAAATCCGGATACAGCTCTCTCCGATGGTAACCAATCATTAGATTTTCATGGATTCGCCGATTTGATGAAAGAATTGAAATTACCAAAAGCAAGAACAATGTCCCGGATCAAGACTCAAATTTCACCTTCCTTCGAGAAATTCACGGAGCTTATAGCTGATAATGACTATCGTTACATTCCGGTTGAGGCTGAGTTTATCACTGATTCTGAAACGCCGGTGACGGTATTTGCTAAACTTGCCGAAGGTACGGGACGTTTTTTATTGGAAAGCGTTGAACGGGGGGAACAAGTCGGTCGCTATTCTTTCATTGGCTGGAATCCCTTGGTTACTTTAAAGGCAACCGGTAATCGTACTGAGATTATTAACGAACAATCAAAAAAGGAAATCGATAATCAAGATCCTTTAGCTGTCCTGAAAGATACCTTGGATTCTTTGAAGGTGGCCCCAACTATCCACCAGGAAAAATTTTTCGGAGGCGCTGTAGGGTATATTGGTTATGATTACGTACGGCAAATTGAAAAGATACCGTTAATCAACCCGGCAGTGATTGAAATGCCCGATCTCACCTGGATTGTACCTAAATATCTAACGACTTTTGACCATGTGTCTCATAAAATCGCGATTATTGTTTTAGTGAAGGTTGAGAAAACCAATATGGAACAATCATATCAAAAGGCTCTCAGCGAACTGGAGCAAATTGTCGAGAAGTTCCATAATCATATTGATTTGCAACCACTAAGTGACTTTCATGAAACCGGCAAAATAAGCCAGAGCTGTTCGTTAACAAAGGACCAGTACATGGGGAGAGTGGAACGAATTAAAGAATATATCAATGCCGGAGATGCTTTTCAAGTCGTTTTGTCACAACGAATCGAGCAGCCGTTTGAAGGTGACTCCTTATTATTTTACCGTTTGCTTCGGACTATAAATCCATCTCCTTATTTATTTTATCTCGATTTTGGCGACTTTCAACTGGCCGGCTCCTCACCTGAAGTGATGGTACGAAAGGAAGATCAAACCGTCACATTAAAGCCGATTGCTGGAACAAGGCCACGGGGGATTTCTGCGGCTGAAGATGAAATGTTACGTCAAGAACTGATTCGGGATGAAAAAGAACGGGCTGAACATACCATGTTGGTTGATTTAGGCCGCAATGACCTGGGAAGAGTGTGTAAATTCGGAACTGTGGCAGTCACTGACCTGATGAATATCGAAAATTATTCCCATGTTATGCATATTGTATCCACTATTCATGGCGAGTTGATGCCGGCATTTTCCGGTGTGGATTTACTGAGAGCTGTATTTCCTGCAGGTACTCTTTCCGGTGCCCCCAAAGTTCGAGCCATGGAAATTATCGAAGAAATGGAACCGATTGAGCGAGGCTTTTATGGTGGTACTGTCGGTTATTTAGGCTTTAACGGTAATCTGGATACCTGCATTACCATCAGGACTGTCTTATTCAAGGACCATAAAGCCGTTTGTCAAGTAGGGGCTGGAATTGTAGCCGATTCGGTTCCTGAAAAAGAGTATCAGGAAACTATGAATAAAGCAGGGGCTTTACTTGCAGCGCTCGCGAAAGTAGGTGAGGGAACATGTTAGTCATTATCGATAATTATGATTCATTCACCTATAATTTAGTGCAATATTTTGGTGAACTTAAGGCCGAAATTAAGGTTTTTCGCAATGATCATATTACATTGGAGGAATTAAAAAATTTAAATCCTGATCATGTGGTGATTTCCCCGGGTCCCTGTACTCCCAAAGAAAGTGGAATCTCCCCAGAGGTGGTGCGTTATTTTTCAGGAAAAGTTCCATTACTCGGAGTTTGTTTGGGACATCAGTGTATTGGGGAAGTATTTGGAGGAAAAGTTATTCGGGCACCCTTTCCGGTACACGGAAAGATTTCTACGATTCACCATAACGGACAGGGTATTTTTGCGGGCATACCCGAAACCTTTGAGGCCGTTCGTTACCATTCCCTGGTCGTCGAAAAAGAATCTTTTCCAGCCGAACTTGAAATTACAGCCTCCACTGAAGATGGTTTGGTCATGGGACTTCGGCACTTTAAAACTCCGACTTTTGGAGTCCAGTTCCATCCAGAGTCGATCTTTACTGGAGTAGGAAAGAGCTTACTAGCTAATTTTTTAAGAATTTAGAGGAGATGAGCGTAGATGTTGAAGGACAGTTTAGCAAAGTTGATTCGTAAAGAAGACTTAAGTGAAGCAGAGATGGTAGAGGCAACAAATTCCATTATGGAAGGGGAGGCTTCGGCCGCCCAAATTGGCAGTTTTCTAACCGCCCTCCGCTTAAAAGGAGAGACGGTTACTGAGATTGCCGGTGCAGCTAAGGTGATGCGGGAAAAAGCTTTAAAAGTCAAGTATGATGCGCCAGTTGTGATTGATACTTGTGGGACCGGCGGTGATGGTTCCAGTACTTTTAATATTTCAACAACTGCCGCCTTTATTGTGGCAGCGGCAGGTATTCCGGTTGCTAAACACGGCAACCGGGCTATGTCAAGCCGTTGCGGCAGTGCAGATCTGTTGGAAGCCCTAGGGATAAAAGTTGATTTGCCTCCAGAAAGGGTTGAAGAATGTTTAAAAAAAGCCGGAATAGGATTTCTTTTCGCGCCGGCTTTTCACACGGCCATGAAACATGTAGTGGGACCCCGTCGTGAACTTGGCTTTCGAACTATTTTTAATGTTTTAGGGCCGCTTACCAACCCAGCCGGGGCCAATTGTCAATTATTGGGTGTCTATGAGGCTTCACTTACCGAGATTATTGCTCAGGTATTGCAAAAGTTGGGCTCAAAACGGGCTATGGTGGTTCACGGGGGCGGGGGTCTTGATGAGTTATCCTTGGAAGGAGTCAATAAAGTCAGCTTCTTAAAGGATGAAACCATTGAAACTTTCTCTTTTCGGGCTGAAGATGTGGGTTTGGAACCTGCCCCCAACAAGTCGTTAAGGGGTGAAACTCCGAGTGACAATGCTTTGGTAACGGAAGGTATTTTAAGCGGAGCGGATCAAGGTCCAAGGTTATCAGTTGTTTTGCTTAATGCTGCCGCGGCCCTGATGGTGGCGGGAGTTGCTTCTGATTTTAAAGCCGGTATTGACATAGCCCGTCGATTGACCCATGAAGGGTTCGCTTTTGAAAAGTTGCAACAATTACGAAAAATTGCTGTTTGATGAGGGAAGCCATGTTTTTGGATGAAATATTAAGTTACAAAAAAACTGAAATTGCCGTCAAAAAGGCAGAGTGTTCACTTCGTTTGCTCGAACGGGAACTTTACCGGTGTCCTCCGGTCCGGCCTTTTGCTAAGAGTCTTCGCGGTGACTCTATCCGCTTAATTGCTGAAGTCAAAAAAGCGTCCCCTTCGAAAGGACTATTATGTCCCAATTTTAATCCGGTGGCGCTTGCAAAAAGTTATGAATCAGGAGGGGCTGCCGCAATATCAGTCCTAACTGATGAAAAGTTCTTTCAGGGTTCCCTGCAGTATTTGAAACAGGTAAAAGAAGCGACTACAAGAACTCCGATTTTACGAAAAGATTTTATTCTTGATCCCTATCAACTTCTAGAAGCGAGACTCATGGGAGCTGACGCGGTACTTCTTATTGTAGCGGCACTTTCAAAAGAAGATTTCCACTTTTTGTTGCAGGAGGCTATTTCTTTCGGATTGGCGCCTTTAGTGGAAGTACATAATCAACCGGAGTTAGAAATAGCGTTGGAAGCGAGAGCATCAATTATCGGAATTAATAACCGTGATTTAAGAACTTTTAAGGTCACTTTGGAAACTACTTATCAATTGTTAGAGGCAATACCTTTTGCACAGAGGCGCGACTTTACGATAGTGTCGGAGAGCGGTATCAAAAATCACCATGATATTGAAGAACTTGATGCAGCAGGCGTGAACGCTGTTCTGATTGGTGAATCAATTGTGACCGCAAAAAATCTGGAGCAGCAAATTTATAATTTAATGGGGGCTCACTGATGATTCCGGTAAAAATATGCGGGATCACCCGCCTTGAAGATGCTTTAGCCTGCATCAATCAAGGAGTATCTGCAATCGGATTTGTTTTTGCGCCATCAAAACGGCAGATAACGGTAGCCAAGGCCTATGAATTATCACGCCAGGTACCACCATTTATAACAAAAGTGGGAGTTTTTGTGAATGAAGACGCTTCTGTGATTCGGGAAATTTTAAAAGATTGCTTGCTCGATTTAGCCCAGTTACATGGAACTGAATCTCAGACCATTACTGATATTTTGCCGGGACGCGTTGTTAAGGCATTTAGAGCTGGCCTTGACCATCCGGATCCGGCTTGGCGGAATCTGCCCATCCGGGCAATTTTAATTGATACTTTTGCCTCCGGCTCTACCGGAGGCACTGGACAAACATTTGACTGGCGCTTATTTGAAGAGTTCCGAACTTTGGGCTATCCGATGATCCTGGCTGGTGGCCTGCATCCGGGAAATATTCAAACAGCTATTGAAACTGTGAGACCCGATGCAATTGATTTATCCAGTGGTGTGGAATTAGAGCCAGGGATTAAAGATCACCGAAAAATACGAGAATTGATGAACAATGTCCAAAAAATAGCCAGACAGGAGTGAAATGTGTGAATACAAAACAGCAGGAATGGTACTTTGGATCTTACGGCGGCCGGTATGTGCCGGAAACTTTAATGGCAGCCCTTGATGAACTTGATGCGGCCTATAAAAAATATGCCAAGGATCCTGATTTTATCAACGAATTAGAGAATTTATACCATAGTTATTCCGGCAGACCGACCCCGCTTTACTACGCTGATCGTTTCAGCCGGGAACTGGGTGGGGGGAAGGTCTATATTAAACGGGAAGATTTGAACCACACCGGGGCTCATAAAATAAATAACACTTTGGGCCAGATTTTGCTCGCCAAAAGGATGGGCAAAAAAAGGGTTATCGCTGAAACCGGTGCTGGTCAGCATGGAGTCGCTACAGCAACTGTGGCGGCTAAATTTGGAATGGAATGTGTTGTTTTTATGGGTGAAGTCGATATAGCCCGCCAATCATTGAATGTTTTCCGGATGAAACTATTAGGTGCTGAAGTTAGGCCGGTTTCTTCCGGTAACCGCACTTTAAAAGATGCAATGAATGAAGCAATGCGGGATTGGGTTACCAATGTCGATGATACCTTCTATATTCTCGGCACTGTAGGTGGGCCTCATCCTTACCCAAGTATTGTCCGGGATTTTCAATCAGTGATCGGCAAAGAAACCAAAACCCAAATAATGGCAGCTGAAGGAAAACTCCCCGATTATATAGTGGCTTGTGTAGGTGGAGGCAGCAATTCGATGGGAATTTTTCATGAGTTTATCCCGGAAACTTCAGTTCGGCTTATCGGGGTTGAAGCCGGGGGTAAAGGAATTGAAACCGGTGAACATGCTGCGAGCCTGGGCCACGGAAAACCCGGGGTATTACATGGCGCTTTAAGTTACTTACTTTCCGATCCCGACGGCCAAGTAATTGAAGCCTATTCAATCTCGGCAGGACTAGATTATCCAGGTGTCGGTCCGGAACATAGTTTTCTTAAAGACAGTGGCCGGGCGGTTTATCACTCCATTACCGACGAGGAAGCTTTAAAGGGTTTTGATTTCCTTACAAAGACTGAAGGCATTATCCCGGCTTTGGAGAGTTCCCATGCGGTGGCTGAAGCAATGAAAATCGCTCCTACTTTGAAATCCGATCAGATTTTGGTAGTTAATCTTTCCGGCCGCGGTGACAAAGATATTTATACGGTAGCGAATGTCATGGGGGTGAAATTATGACTGTAATTGCCCAGAAATTTTCGGAACTGCGCCAAAATAAGAAAAGGGCTTTTATCCCCTATATTATGGCTGGGGATCCCAATTTAGAAAAGACCGTCGAGTTAATTCAACTCTTGTCCGAAAATGGTGCCGATTTGATAGAAGTCGGGGTGCCTTTCTCCGATCCGGTGGCTGATGGTCCGGTCATTCAACAGGCAGGAGTTCGTTCACTGGAAAATGGCTGCACTTTTGAAAAAATATTAGAGAGCATTGGAAAAGTTACTCCAAAGATAACAACACCCTTGATTTTGATGATGTATTACAACATGATCTTTCAACGGGGTTTTCCTAAGTTCTTTGAAGCCATTAAAAATGCAGGTTGCGCCGGGCTGATTATTCCCGATTTACCGCCGGATGAAGCAGGGGAGACTCGGCGATTTGCCGAGCAATATCAGATTGGACTAAACTTCTTAGTAGCTCCGACTAGTAATGAAGAACGAATTCGTTTAGCGGCTGATGCTTCAACGGGATTTCTTTATGCAGTATCTCTTAAAGGTGTTACTGGGGTTCGTAGCAACCTGCCCACTGAATTGCCAAATTTTATCCACAAAATCAAGAAGCTTACCGATAAACCAGTGGCGGTGGGGTTTGGAATCGCTACTCCGGAACAAGCCAAAATGGTTGCAGGTTTTGCTGACGGAGTTATTGTAGGTAGCGCAATCGTAAAAGCAGCAGCTAGTGATTCGAACTTACATGAGGTACAGCAGCTAGTAGCTGGATTAAGGGCTGCAATATAGAGCAAAAAATCACTTAGGGAAATGAAGATATGGGGTTACCTGATAAGGGGCTGTCCCAAAAGTAAATTCGCCGCGGCGCATTCAATAAAGATACACAATATATAACACTTAGTTTACTCTATGCTGCTATATATTGTGTATCTTATTAATTTTAGAGTACTTTTTAGACAGCCTCCTTTTGGTGCTGTTTAAAAAAAATCTCCGCTAAAGTTATTGATTGACAGAGATAAGTATCAAACATATAATATAAATACGAATTAAATTTTAATATACCATTTTTCATATTAGTTGTCAATTAAAAAATTTAGGAGTCGAAACAATGTCGTTACCATTTGTTTTAGATTATATCGGTAGGGTGCCAGAACATGTCCAGTTACAGGAAATACTTCAGATGAATGACGAATCCGAGAAATATGGATTAACCTTAACAACTCAAGAAGCGCAAGAAATTATCGAAGCCCGAAGTCTTGCGCTTCAAAATTATGGCCGGGTAGAACTTGATTTGGATGCAGTTTGTAAATTAATCAGTACTTTTTGTAGCTCGCCTTTGATTAGTCAAGAAGACTATGCCCTTACTCTTAGAGAACTTCTGGAATTGTTTTACTACTTGAAAAATGAAACTGATGACAGTATTGGAGATGCTGAACTGATAAAAGAAATGAAAGATTATTTGGTTTATCATTGTGGCGGCTCATTGGAAATGTTTAAAGGAGCAGGAATTGAAAATTTTGTGAAAGATTTGAAGCAAAAGAAGCAGCAAGAAGATTTGACTAAAGGAGCTGACTGATATTGAAAAATTTAACCACAGCGAGCCAGGCATCCCTCCTTCGCGAAAACCTAAATAAATATCGCTATACACTTTCTTTGCTTCAGGAAGGAATCCGGATAGGGGTTTTTGATGAGCAAATTATCAATCGTATCCAAATTGAAATCGCTGCAATCTTAAAAGATTTAATCCGGCGTTATACCAATGGGGAAAGTAGTTCCGTCAGGACCGAAACTGCAGAAAAACTAATGAATTCTGTTTTTTATGCGCTCGATGCCTACATGACAAGTTTTAATGACCCGGAGCAGTCTCTCGTTTGCCTGAAAACTGAAAGTATCCTCAAAATATATGAAAAAGGAATTCGACTGATTACTTTATGTTTGGCGGATGCTAAAATGCTTTACCGGGAAATCAGGCAGAAAAAGCTTGATGTTCCTTTTGAGGTTTATAATACATCCATCGATGAAGCTTTACCCGATTTTTTTAAAAATTACGAGATTGTGTTTGATGCCCATGATACTGCATGTGTCTTAGATTATCCATTGGTGTTTGATGATATGAATCGACAAGGTGTTTATTATATACGAAATTATCTTGTAAATTTATCAACCGAAACTGAATTTTGTCGTCTTTTTAATAAGGAAGATATATTGAAGCTATTCATAAATTACGGGCGTCTTTATCGCATCGATTTTCAGAAATCGCCAATCAATATTTTTGAAGTAATAATCAATAATGTAGTTTTTTCAGTTGTAGCAGGTAATCACGGAAGCCAGTTGGATATTTCTTTATCCGAAGCTGAATTTCTCCGGAGTTGGTTTGGTAAGCAAAAACCTACGGAAATGAGTTTGCGGGTTGATGAAGCCTTCGCCAAAATTACGGCGGACCTCCAAATTACTGGAACCAAGCTTCGAAATTATCTTGGTTGCTATAAGCGACTATTTTATCCGCGACTATTAAATGCCATTAAAAACGACAGCCTTCTCAATATGATTGTAACCGAGACAGATGAAGAACCCGAAACCGGCAGCATCGCCTTTCAGACTGGAATTAAAATGGATGAATTGAGCTTTGATATGTTAATCGAACACATCATGGCTATGTCGGACATTAGGGAAAAAATTGATCTAATCGTTTCCAATGTTCACTCCATTGAAGATTTTATGGATTTGTTTCAAGCAGATTGCCTCTATGGTGATGAATTTATGCAATTATTTAACGTTTTGGGCGATATCGAACTAGCTGTTTTGGGAAAAGTGGTGTTTCTTGATGAACTCCGTGATGAGCACCTAGATTTGTCTTCATCATCTATAAGTAAAAAGCAATTTGACAAGGAATGGCAATCGCAATATTGCCGCTTTATCCAAAATCTAAATCAAGACCGGATGAAAACAATTGAAGGATTCATCATGAAGATCAGTCAGCAAACTGAATGGTAAAAAACTAATACTGGCTTGATTATCATCGAATTGATGCAGGGATAAATTATTCTGAAACGAATCATTACGATGGAAAATGATTTATTGAATTAGGAAATTATCCAATATCCGGAGGCTTTATAAAATCAAGAACATTAAGAGGGTAAATTTAATATTGTTTTATCCATCAAAAATATTGAAAGATATCCGATAATTGTTATGATAGGTATTGCCGTTCAATAGATTAAACAACTAAAGAGGATATAATCGTGCAAACAAACAGTTTTGACTGGAAAATAAAAAGACTTATTTCGATAATAACTATTGTCGGCTTTCTACTTTGTTTTCCATGGCTTTCCAGAGCGGACAGCAATCCGCTGGAAGGCATGGGAAGTATTCAATGGCAAAATGAAGTAACTTTTGCCCCTAATGCAACATATAGCAAGTATGTAGCCAATAATCAAACCGAAGGGATTGAACACGGCTATACCATTCAGTTTAAACCTTCAGAGAAAAAATTAAAAATGGTTGCCACCTATGGAGATAAATTATATGGCGGAGACACTCTAAGCCAATTTATTAAATATGTCCAGGATAAAGGTTATGTTGTTTTTGGCGGAATTAACGCCGATGGTTTTAATGTCAATACAGGCGTACCTGATGGACCAATGATTCATGACGGGCGTTTGGTAGCATACCCTAACCAGGACTTTTGCATCGGTTTTACTGCTGATGGAGAGCTGGTTGCCGGGATAATGCAGGTGAACTTTATTTTGAAACTTTCAGGCGGGGACTTGAAAGTAGCTCATCTTAATGCCGACATGGGTGAATCGGGTTGTTATCTTTTTACCCATGAATTTAGTGATTCAACTAAAAACAAGGTTTATCAAAGTTATAATGTGATTTGCGATATTGTTTCTGGGAAACAAGCAATTGGCCAATCAATGACCTTGAAAGTGAATGATATCAAAGATAATGCCCTTGACATTAATATTGGAGAAAATCAAATCGTAATCACGGTTGCTAAAAACGATAATAATCAAGAAAATTTGGATGCCCTGAAAACGATTACCATAGGGGATACTCTCAACATGGAAATTCACGATGAGCTATCCACTGGAGATGGCAAGAGCATCTGGCCGGAAGTACAAGAAGCCATCGGTACCTTATCCGTTATTCTCCAAGATGGTAAAGTGGTTACCGCAGATACCAACGTTCATCCCCGGACTTGCCTCGGCGTAAAATCAGACGGTACAATTGTTCTGTTTGTTTTAGACGGAAGAACGCCCGGCTACAGTATGGGTTTAAATTTATTAGATACTGCTGAATTTTTGCGTCGGCAAGGATGCGTAACCGCAGTTAATTTGGATGGAGGCGGCTCATCGACGCTTGCAGTCCGAAAACCTGGAGAATCTGAATTAACGATTTTGAATCAGCCCTCCGACGGGAAAGAACGACCGGACGGCAATGCCTGGATTTTGGTATCAACAATGGACAGCAAAGATAAATTTGAACACTTACATATCAATCCTGTCAACTCGTTGATTTTAGCGGGTGCTGCTTTGGATTTTAGCGCCAAGGGAACGGATAACGCTTATATGCCTGTTACCCTTCCGGATCTACTCGCTTGGAGTATTAAGGGGAATATTGGTTCCATCGATGATAATGGGAAATTTACTGCGGCGGGAGTTGCTGGCAAAGGAACGATCACTGTCAAGGCGGGTCGTCGGAGCGCTACTGCCGAAATCAGGGTGGTTCAGGATATTGATTTTCATTTTAATGTTACGAGT
>JAEZKW010000221.1 GCA_023415375.1 Bacillota bacterium | reverse complement strand
AAAGGATTAACATGATATCCATTTCAAATCTCTGCTATCAAATTAATGACCAAATCATTTTAAATGGGCTCAATGCGGAATTTTACAAAGGTGAGACTTTTGTAATTTTGGGGCCCAGTGGTTGTGGAAAAAGCACTTTACTGCGTTTAATCATGGGACTCATTCATCCGGTTGCCGGTTCTATTTCTATTGAAGGCCAAAACACCCAAAACTTAACCCGGCAAGGGTGGCAGGAAATCCGCAGCAAAATGAGTTTGGTGTTCCAATCGGCAGCTCTCTTCGATTCACTTTCAGTGTTTGAAAATGTTGCCTTTAGTTTACGGCGTCAAAACCTTCCCGAAGAAACAATTCGGGAGCGGGTTGTCCAGTCTTTGGAAATCGTCGGACTTTTACCCGATACAATGAATAAAATGCCTTCCGGTTTAAGCGGCGGTATGAAAAAACGAGTGGCAATCGCTAGGGCCATTGCCATCAAACCTCCAATTTTACTTTATGACGAACCCACCACTGGACTCGATCCGATGATTGCCGATACCATTAACGAATTAATCCTGGATTTGCAAAAAAAGATGGGAATCACCTCAATTGTGGTGACCCACGATATGATAAGCGCTTTGAAAGTAGCAGACCGAATCGGTTTATTGTACCAGGGCCGGCTTGTTGAAATTAAGCAGCGTTCCGAAATTGCCAAAGCCGAACATCCTCTATTTCAACAATTTTTTAAGCATTACCGATTATGACAAAAGAGCTTAACATACCCTGTAACTCATTAATAGGCACCCTTTTGGAGGCGGTTCAATGAATATCGCAAGCCCAGAAACCAAAGTCGGTCTTTTTTCAATCGCAGCGTTAATCACCGTATGTTTTGTTTTTTTATGGCTAAACGGCTCCGAGCTTTTTGAAAGAGGAAACAGCATTGAGGCTGTTTTTGAACGTGTTGAGGGCCTTAGGCCCGGGGCTTCCGTCCAGCTTGCCGGTGTTGATGTGGGCAGAGTATCACGCATTTATTTTGAAGAACGCCACGTTATCGTCGTCATGCGAATTAACCGCAATGTTCAGCTTCCACAAAATGCAAAAGTACAAATCGCCAGCTCCGGAGTAGTCGGCGATAAATATTTGGATATTGTTCCATGCAAACCGGGAGAAGTACCTGATAACGCCAAGCGTTTAATCGGGGAAAGTCCGGTGACCATGGAACAATTTTATGCGACTACCTATGATGTTTTAGACTCATTACGGACGGTTGCTTACTCACTGAAAGACTTCATTGCTGATCCTGAAATAAGCAATTCCTTAAGAAATACTGTTACTCGGATGGATAAAATCAGTGCCGAATTAGGAGAAATAACGGCCCAATTCCATAACATCAATTTAGCTGAACTTTTCGGGCGAATCAATCACATCGCAATCATGCTGGAATCCATCACTGAGACCAATGGTCCTAAATTCAATGAATTGGTCAGCAATATTACCAACATATCCTCCCAATTGGCAGAAGTTACCCTCACTGCAAACCAGTTATTAAAGAACGTTGATGAAAATGGCCAAACAGCAAAAAATTTGAAACAAACCATTGTGAATGCTGAAAAAATTACTGCCGATTTAGAGAAATTTACAACTATCCTTGCCAATAGGCAGCAAAATATTGAACAATTGCTTCAAGATGCCCATGAAACCATGCAGGCAATTAAAAATGCGGCGGATAAAATTAATAACGTTTTAGATCAACTATCAACCGGCGAAAATCCTCTGTCCCAGGTACAAAAAACTTTGAATGATACCAGTCAGGCCGTAGATAAAGTTAATAATTATCTGGCCGCTTTTGAACAAATTTCAATCATAAATGGTATTGGGGTAAATTACCAACAGGGCAACGAACTCATGGTAGATTATCAAATGAATTTACATTTGAATCCGCAAAACTCGCTTCTGCTAGGATTGAAGGATATTGGACAGGAAAATAAGGCCACTTTTCAATGGGCCCTCACCTCCTCAAAATATGTGGCCAGGGTTGGCATTTATAAAGATAAATTTGGTTTAGGCCTCGATGTCCCTCTTTCAACTAGCCTTTTGCTTGGTTTTAATCTTTGGGACAACTATTCTCCAAATGTCGGCATCAATTCCGCTTGGGAAATCGCCCCCCATTGGTCGCTATCCCTTGGAGGAGAATCAAATCTAAGGACTGATGTAAGCACCTGGGATCTTGAATTGTGGCGGAACTTTTGACTTTATCCGTCAGAGCCTCGAATTTTAAATGAACCGGTAATGATTCCCAGACCGGCCTTTCCAAGATCTTTAAAGTTCACGATAACAACTCCGGCTAAACTCAGTGCTAGGGTACGATTTAGAAATTCCCGCAGACCCTCTTCGTCCCGATAAATTAAGCAACAATGTTCATGATGTCTCAAGTAATGAAGGCAACTAAATTTCGAACCAATCGAATGTTGAATTTTTCTCGTATGTTGCCCCCTAAGCAATTTGGCTACTTTATAAGAAAATTTTTCAAAATGGTTTTGATCAAGATTCCAATTCCACCCGCTGGTTTGGCAAACCAAGATACCTTTCTCTGCTAAGCCTATTTTTACAATTTCGGCAATATCTTTATAAATTGCAGCAGCTGATTCTTCAAAAAGCTCAGGACTTTCAGTATTATATACAGGCTCTAATAGAATATATTTCGTGTAAGAGCTTATTTGGGGAAGATTGACCCAATATAAATGATTTTCAAGTTTTCCTTTGACCGGTAACAACGGCAAAACTTGAAACTCCAATTCAGATATTTCCAGCTTCCGGCAGACAAATTGCAAAAAGTTCCCCCATCGCGAAAACTTTTCCATTGGAGCTTCTCTGAAATCAAAACCGAATTTTAATTTCTTTAGTATTTCTAATTGCTTAGTAAACCCAGCCCATAATTTAGGAGTGGACAACACTGTAATCCAAACCTCTCTGGTAGAACTAATTACATGGTAAAGCCTAGACTCTGGTGTTCGAATATCGTTTTGTAAACGGGTTAAGAATATAGACTCACCATCCATGCCCATTTGATAATCGGTGCAGATTGTTCCTGTGGCTGGGAAGGCTACTGTTTGAGGGGAAGGAGAATCCCAACTCAAAAAAACTTTTTCATGTAAAAGCATTTTAAGGCCAGGATATATTTTCTTATGTGGATTTCCCTGTCCAGGGATTCTTCTCCAAGCGGATTCTTTTACCCCAAATTCCTTGGATATCAAATCCAAACCTTCATTGTTTTTTACCCTATAAATGATGCGTCCTTTGATTGAAGCTTTTTTAACCAATACATCCAAAACCTCGGAACCTGCAATCCCATCAACTCTGAGCCGGAAAGTTCTCTGTAACAGAGTTACAGCTTCCCCAGTCAGTACTCCATACCACCCATCCGGTTCGCCAAAATAGAACCCAGCCTGTTTTAAAAGCTTCTGCAATTCAATGACATCCTGACCATAACAACCAAACCGTAATATTCGATATCCTAATGGTAGCTCATCAATCTTCACAATCGATAATGCCATTTCTGCAAATACCCCCGGATAATACTCTATGTCAAAGTCTCCAGTAAGGTGTCATTTTTTATTAGCTTTGATCAAAGCCGCCAAACCGTGCTTTCTCCTCATCAATCGACGGGCGCCGTTATTTTTTCACATTATCACCTTGGTAAAAACAATTGACTTTCGGTTTTATCAAGTTTAAAATATATTTTAATTATCTTCATTACTCAATATTAAATCCTGATTTGAAGACTAAGCCACCCCGGCTTGTGAGCATATACGCAAGCCATATCTTTAAAATGTTAGTGATTTAAAATAATTTAATATGTCTTACATAAAACAAAGGGGAGTGATGCTACCAATGCCTAAAATCGTTGTCTATGATACTACATTACGGGATGGAGCCCAAGGTGAAGGAGTATTCTTTTCTGCCGATGATAAACTTCGTATCGTAAAAAAATTAGATCAATTGGGTATAGATTATATTGAGGGTGGTTGGCCTGGTTCCAACTCAAAGGATTTAGAGTTTTATAAACTGGGCATAGGCTTAAAACTGAAACATGCCAAATTAACATCTTTCGGGAGTACCAGACATGCCGGTAATCTTCCGAAGGACGATAAAACTTTAAATAACCTTTTATCTACTGGGACTGCTGTTGTGACAATTTTTGGCAAGAGTTGGGACCTTCATGCTCTTGATGTTTTAAAAGTCACCCTTGCCGAAAATTTGGAAATTATTGAGGATTCGGTTGCTTATTTAAAACAGCATGGTAGAGAAGTGATTTACGATGCGGAACACTTTTTTGACGGATATTTGGCAAATCCCGAATATGCTATGGAAACCCTAAAAGCGGCCTTTAAAGGTGGTGCCTCGACCATTGTTTTATGTGACACGAATGGTGGTACTTTACCTATGCAAGTTTTAGATATTTTTAATAAGGTACAGCATGAGCTGAAGATTCCTCTAGGTGTCCACTTTCATAATGATTCAGGAGTTGCCGTTGCTTCATCGATTATAACAATTCAGGCTGGTGCCTCCCATGTTCAAGGAACTTTTAACGGATATGGTGAACGTTGTGGTAATGCGAACCTCTCCAGTATCATCCCTACAATTGCTCTAAAATTAGGTTATGATACCAATACCAAGCCGAATATTCATTTGTTAACCGAGACTTCTAAATATATTTCCGAATTGACCAACCTACACCATGATGAGAGACAACCTTATGTAGGAACTTCTGCTTTCGCCCATAAAGCGGGAACTCATGTCGATGCAATTTTAAAAAATCCTTTGGCTCTTGAACATATTCAACCGGAATGGGTTGGTAATGAACGCCGTTATCTGCTTTCCGATCAGGCCGGTCGGAGTACCATTTTGAATAAAGTGAAAGAAATTGTCCCTGAAACGAAAAAAAATGATCCCCAAGTTTTAAAACTTACGAACCATTTAAAAGACCTTGAAAATCTGGGATATCAGTTTGAAGCCGCCGAAGCCTCTTTTGATTTATTAATTAAAAAAGCTTTTGATATGTATGAAAAAGCCTTTACTCTGGATGGTTTCCGAATTATTGTCGAAAAGCGCGGTGAGCAGCCCGTGTTAACCGAAGCGACCATTAAAGTTAAAGTTGGCAGCGAACATGAAATCACTGCAGCAGAGGGAGATGGTCCTGTAAATGCTCTTGACTCAGCTATCCGGAAAGCATTACATCGTTTCTATCCGGAAATTGGCGATATTGATCTTATCGACTATAAAGTCCGGGTGATGGATGAAAAACGTGGAACTGCGGCTAAAGTTCGTGTTCTGATTGAAAGTTCCGATGGAGAGACTTCCTGGGGTACAGTAGGAGTTTCCGAAAACCTGATCGAAGCTTCTTGGGAAGCCCTTGTTGACAGTATTGAATATGGTATTTTGCTCAAAAAAATGAAACCGAAGAAATCGAGTTCAAAAAAAATAGTAATCTCCCAAACGTAGTTAAGTCAAGCGAATAAGAATCATTCCCAAGATAATTCCCATAGCAAAACCGCAGCTAACCCAAATGAGGCCAGCCAGCTTTTTTGCTGTGGGAAGCAATTCCTTCCCCACCAAAAAGATCATAGCTCCTCCTGCAAAGCCCAGAGAGAAAGATATCATCATCGGTGAAATCCCGCCCAAGAATGCCCCCACAGTTGCGCCTAAAGCCATTGGGACCTCGACAAGCAATAAGCTAAAGAAAATGCTTAAAGATTTAACCTTACCTAGTTTAAAAGCAGCGCTCATCACCATTCCTTCCGGGATATTATGAAGGCCCATCAATAGAGCCAAACTTAGCCAATTGCCAATACTGGGATTGGCGATATAAGTGGTTCCCAGGGCGACACCTTCCGGAAAATTATGAATGCCTATACCAACCCCGAGCATAATTCCGACACGTACTAGTTTGGAAAATTGATGCTCCCGGTACCACGGAATAAATTTCAGAAATCTATCGAAATACAGAACAAGTAGAATGCCAGTACCCGTTCCAATTAAAGTAGGGACTATTCCTCCAAAGTGCAGGGCCTCAGGCCAGAGGTCGAATACTACCACAGCGGCCATAATCCCTCCCGAAAGGCCCAATAGCCAGCTTTGAGTGGACACTTTTTGACTAAAGCGATATAAAATCAGTAATCCGCCAACCAAGGTTCCTGAGATCCCAACTATAAAGCCCAGTAATGTTGCGTTCAGCAATTCCAAAGAATTCACCCCTCACCCTACATTGTAAATTTTATGCTTTGGTCTGATGCGAATATGAACCCATCTCTGCGGCTAGAATAAATAAAGTTTGGTGGCTTTAATCTTTTGAGGACGAAAAAACAGGTTTCCCACTTGAAAAAACATTGAAAGGAAAACTTTACGCAGAATATGAATAACCGAATTTTATTTTTACTTCTTGCAGCTTTGTCAGGGGCGCTCATGGCGATTCAGGGGACTTTTAATAGTGCACTCGGGAAGGTGATCGGCTTACTGGAAAGTACCTTTGCCGTCCATTTGCTGGGAGTTGTAACGGCAGGCGCCTTAATGCTTGCTTTAGGTAACGGCAGTTTCTCCAAAGCAGGAGGAGCACCATGGTTTGCTTGGCTTGGCGGACCAATCGGAGTAGGAATTATCTTTGGAGTCGCTTTCAGTATTCCCAAACTGGGAGTAGGAGTCGCTACAACGGCGATTATTGCAGCCCAATTATTGGCAGCCTATGTAATTGATTATTTTGGATGGTTCGGTATGGAGAAACTACCTTTTAATCTTTATAAACTGGGTGGTATGATCTTAATTGTTGCGGGGGCAAAATTATTATTGGATAAATAAAAGAACTTTGCAATCTTCACTGGGATTGCAAAGTTTTACGGACAGTCTCAACAACCTTGTCCTCATCAAAAGGTTTGGCTATAAAATTAGCAGCACCAGCTTCCATAGCCTCAATAATCAGGGATTTTTGACCCATGGCTGAACAAATAATGACTTTAGCATTGGGGTCAAATTCCCGGATGGCCTTAAGTGCTTTAATTCCACCCATTTCCGGCATAGTAATATCCATGGTTACCAAATCAGGCTTCAACTCCTGATACTTGCGAATTGATTCCGCGCCGTTTGAAGCTTCGCCAGCAATCTCAAAACCCGCTTCTGTCAAAATTTTGCGCAAAATCATGCGAATAATCATCGCATCATCAACTAATAATATTCTATTTCTCATGAGTACTCTCCTTGAGATTCGGGATCTTTTAAGTTATTATAATAAACAAAATCAAAAAACAAACAATGGGGGTATTTTCAATTATGAAAGCCCTCATTTATATTACAACAAAAAAGGGATTAGTTCCAGAAAAAATTGTTATTTCCTACAGGGGAAAAGGTAAGAAGAGGGAAGTAATTACTAAAATCCCTGGCCAGGGAATTTATTCTAAGGTAGTTTTAGCCATTGAAAATGCCGGGCAAATTTTTGGGCTATCTTCCCACAAACGACAACTTAAATTATGTCGGCACAATATACAAAGTAAAACCTTGTTAAGTTCCGCTTTATCAATTGAATAATTTTTTTTGAATGCCATTCAATGATTCCTCCAATCCAATTTAGGAAACTAAACTACTAACGGCCAAAAGCCGCTAGATTTAGTACAATAACCCTCATAGGCCTTTTCGAACGGCATTCAAAGCATCAAAAATTGATCCGGAGCTAGTAGATCGTTTTTCAGCTATTTTCGTATGTGTTTTTATGAATGAAACGTTCCACTCGATAGAAATGTTTTCAGCCTTCGATTCAGCAGGTTACCTTTTTTACAATGAATCTGAATGTGGCTATGTGAAGCTTTTTTAGCCCGCCTTCCTTGGCGGTAATTTCAGCTTCCTTGCCTTATTTAAGTTATCGGTTCAAATGCAAAATTATAAATAAGTCCAAAGTCCTGATTTCTTTTATACAATTTAAAAGAACTTATTGAGTTAGAATATCCCGGTAACTTATGCCGTGAAATATTTTTTCCATCGTATCGGTATAAGCTCCTCCATTCTCATATACAGTAATCGGCGCGATGACCTCGATTCCCTTTTTTGCTCCCGGTCGCGCCTCCATCAATACTAAATTACTTTTTTCACCAGGCCTCGGGTGAATAAAACAAATCCGTTTCGGTATTAGATGGCGTTTATTAAAGATAACCATCAAATCATTCAAGCGTTCTGTTGGATAAATAAGGGCCACTTTACCATTCGCTCTAACACACTTAGCGGCAGCCGTAGCTATATCTTCCAGTGTGCAATCAATTTCAAACTTGGCCCGGGCCAAACTATTGTTTTCGGAAACCATGCCCCGATCTGTTTCAAAAAAGGGGGGATTGGTGATCACATAGTCAAAAGAATTATCTATAAATTCAACGGGCAGATTTCGTATATCCGCCACTTCAAAATTTACTATTTTTTCTAATTGATTCAATGATAAACTGCGACGGGCCATCTCAACCAGCTCTGATTGAATTTCAACTCCCCATACCGAGGCCACTTGCCTTTGACCTGCAATGAGTAAAGATAATACACCTCCACCGCTTCCCAAATCAATGATTTTATGTTGCGGTTTCGGGTCAATAAAAGCTGACAGTAGAAAGGCATCCATGGTAAATTTGAACTTTGAGGGGTCTTGAATAATTTGTAAACCATGGTAACCCAAGCGGTCAATACTCTCGCCTGTTTTTAACTGAGGTTGAAAATCCATACCCGTCACTCCATTATCATGTGCATTTTTATTTATTTGATTAGGCATCGGAATTTAAATTCCTTTACAACCCTCAATCTTATCGTTGATAATACCCAATCATAAACATTTCAATTCCATAGTAAAAAACGGCAGACAAAGATGTCCACCGTTTTTTTGAATCTTTATAGCTTCATCAATTATTTAGACATTGCTTCTTCAACCGCAACTGCCACAGCCACGCTGGCGCCAACCATCGGATTATTTCCCATACCCAGGAAACCCATCATTTCAACGTGAGCTGGTACTGAGGAAGATCCTGCAAATTGCGCATCGGAATGCATCCGTCCCATGGTATCGGTCATACCGTAAGAGGCTGGACCGGCCGCCATATTATCGGGATGCAAGGTTCTTCCGGTACCACCACCGGAAGCAACCGAGAAATACTTTTTACCCTGTTCCATACATTCCTTCTTATAAGTTCCTGCGACCGGATGTTGGAACCGGGTAGGATTGGTGGAGTTACCGGTAATGGAAACATCGACGCCTTCATGGTGCATAATGGCAACACCTTCACGGACATCATCAGCTCCATAGCATTTAACCTTGGCACGCTCTCCGTCCGAATAAGCGATTTCCCGGACAATGTTC
Organism: Bacillota bacterium; assembly: GCA_023415375.1. Taxonomy (GTDB): domain Bacteria; phylum Bacillota; class UBA4882; order UBA8346; family UBA8346; genus UBA8346. The sequence continues at coordinate 1,517 of JAEZKW010000221.1, read as the reverse complement.
AGTTTCCCGGTATAATAATCGAATTTGGTTTGGACATAAGTAAATCCGTTTACCCTCGAGATAATCTGTGCAGCATCTTTACCGAGGCCGTTTAAAATAACCTTCAACGGTTCTTTGCGAACTTTATTGGCAGATTTGGCGATTCCGATGGCGCCTTCAGCAGCGGCAAAGGATTCATGTCCAGCCAGGAACGCAAAGCATTTGGTTTCTTCCCGTAAAAGCATAGCGGCCAAATTGCCGTGACCGATTCCAACCTTACGATCATCCGCTACGGTTCCGGGAATACAAAAAGCCTGTAATCCTTCTCCAATAGCTTCTGCTGCATCGGCAGCCTTTTTGCAACCTTTCTTAATCGCGATGGCCGCACCAACTACATACGCCCAACAAGCGTTTTCAAAACAAATCGGTTGAATATTCTTGCTAATGGTATAAGGGTCAATTCCCTTTTGTTCACATATTTGTTTGGCCTCTTCGATTGATGAGATCCCGTATTTTGAAAGGGCCGTATTGATTTGAGCAATTCTCCGTTCATAGCTCTCAAATAATGACATTTATATTCCCTCCTTATGTTTATTCATGCCTTGGATCGATATGTTTTTTGGCTTCATCAAAACGGCCGTACTTTCCGGTTGCCTTTTTCAAAGCCTCACCAGCTTCAGTACCTTTTTTGATCATATCCATCATTTTCCCTAAATGAACAAACTCATAACCGATGATCTCATTGTTATCATCTAGCGCAATCCGCGTTACATAGCCTTCTGCCATTTCCAGATAACGAGGTCCCTTGGCCATAGTGCTATACATGGTTCCAACCTGGCTGCGCAATCCCTTTCCTAAATCCTCGAGACCGGCGCCGATTGGCAGACCGCCTTCGGAAAAGGCTGTTTGGGTACGGCCATAAGCGATTTGTAAAAACAATTCCCGCATGGCAGTATTGATTGCATCACAGACCAAATCGGTATTTAAAGCTTCCAATATTGTTTTACCAGCCAAAATTTCCGCAGCCATACCGGCGGAATGGGTCATTCCTGAACATCCAATGGTCTCGACTAATGCTTCATGAATAACTCCATCTTTTACGTTCAAAGTTAACTTACAAGCGCCTTGTTGGGGAGCACACCAACCCACGCCGTGGGTCAAACCGGAAATGTCTTTAATCTCCTTTGCCTGAACCCATTTACCCTCTTCAGGAATCGGAGCCGGTCCATGATTAGGCCCTTTTGCAACGCAACACATCTTTTCCACTTCTTCTGAGTAGATCATTCTTTAACCCCTTTCTTTCATTTGATATAGGCGTTGATATAATAAAACTCCTATGAGGCATAGTGCCGAGCACTATGACAAACTTTAGGAGCCATCAGCTTATGGAAATGTCTGTGACGAAATTCATTACCATTGATTTCATTTTTTCGATATAACTATATCAAAAAAACCAATATATGTCTAATGATATTTGATATTACAGTAGTCTATGATACAAATTTAAATAATTTTTAACGATTTTGATGAATATATCG
>JAEZKW010000162.1 GCA_023415375.1 Bacillota bacterium | reverse complement strand
TGCCAAAGCAATCCAGGGGATTTTGCCATATTCAAATGTTAAAAATAACACTCCGGCGCTGGCAATCCCTAAAGCCACCCATTGCCTTATATTGAGCCTTTCTCGCAAAATCAACATTCCTAAAGCCACACTAAGCAATGGGTTAATATAATAACCCAAACTGGCATCTACCATATGATCATTGTTGACAGCCCAAATATAAATACCCCAGTTGGCACAAACCAAAATGGAACCCATCAACACGGCTGTCAATTTTTTAGGTTGAGAAAATATGGTTTTCAGGTTCTTCCACTGGCTAAAGTAAGTCAATAAAAATGCCACAAATATAAATGACCAGACAAAACGGTGCGCCAAAATCTGTAAAGCCCCAACATTCTTTAATGCCTTCCAGTACAATGGCAAAATGCCCCATGACAAAAAGGCTGCGATTGCATAACCTATCCCGGTAGTTGTGTTCGATGCTGATTTCATGGAAATACCCCTTTAAAAATATTTTTGTCTAGGGAGATTTCCTGATATTTATCAATAATCCTCCAAAGAGTACCCTTTCATCAAAAATTAACATACGTATAGAATGAATCAACTTGTATCTTAAAGCATAAGTTAGTATACTCAGTGTAAGTTGTTTCATTGAAAAAAAGCAAACATTTTACTCGCGAATTGAAAGGAGATTTTAAATGCCGAGACAAGCCTTTAGTGCTCCGGGGGCCACATCAATCGGGCCTTATTCCCATGCTGTCGAATCCGCTGAACTTTTATTCCTTTCCGGCCAAACTCCTATTGATCCAAAAACCGGTCAATTGGCACAAGGCGGAATTGGGGAACAAACCGAACAATGCTTTCAAAATCTCTTCAGCGTTTTGGAAGCCTCAGGATTGACACAGGATGATGTCGTCAAAGTCAATGTATTCTTAAGGGATATGAATGATTTTACTGCCATGAACGAAGTCTATTCCAAAAAGTTCAATTCTCCCTATCCCGCCCGAACCACGATTGGGGTGGCTGACTTACCGCTGCACGCCAAGATTGAAATTGAAATGATTGCCCGCAAAAGTCAATAACCAAACCTTATTTTAACTATTTTGCCGGATATAGCGGGCAATATCTTTATCATAGGTATTGGGTTTCAACCTTGCCAAAAAATCAATTTTACGGGCATCTTTGCCAATCAATACCCGGGGTGATTTATTTTTGATTCCCTGAATTATCAGGCGCGCCGCTTCTTCCGGTGTGGTTTTTAATGATTCTTCAAACCGCTGTAATGCTTTTTCATACGTTTCCGGGGCTATTTTATAATCACTTCGGGAATTTCTGGCGATATTGGTTTTAATCCCGCCTGGAAATACCACAGTCACCGAAATATGGGAACCGTATAATTCCTGCCTTAGGCTTTCGCTAAATCCCCGAACTGCAAACTTACTTGCACAGTAGGCTGCCTGCCCTGGAATTCCCAATAAACCATAAACACTTGAAACATTTACAATACTAGCCTCTGTTGCATTGGCCAGATAGGGTAAAAAGGCTTTAGTACAGTAAATTACTCCCCATAAGTTAATGTTGATTGTCCACTCGAGTGTACCATAAGTCAATTCAAGGACCTTGCCGGAAGATGACACCCCGGCATTATTTATTAGAATATCAACTTTCCCGAAACTATCGGCTACGTTTTTAGCAAAATCATAGACCCGTTCCCGGTTGGATACATCCACCGGATATATCTGTAGCCGAATTCCCCGGTTTTCTTTTTGTAACAGCTCCTCAGTTTTCTTAAGTTCTTGCAGATCAATGTCGGCTAATGCCAAGGCAACCTCTTCTCGGTACAACCGATAGGCAAGAGCCCGTCCGATTCCCGACCCAGCCCCGGTAATCACTGCAACTTTACCATGTAAATCTTTCATTTGCTCCCCCATTTTCTCTTATTTAAAATATACCGTATGGTATACAATCTTCCGGATCATTTTATAAATAAATTCCATACATAAACTGATGAACTATCTGATAAATGCTCTCCTCCCGAAGTTCAATATAACCGTTTAAAGCAAATCCGATATAAGTATTGACATGACCGATAAATGAAGCTGCCAAAGCCAAATGCCGCTCTTTAAGATTATGATGGTGAACCGTCGCAGCCTTGAATAGTTCTTCGATCAAATGGAATTGAACTTCATTAAAGCGGCGCACCATTTGATTGCTCTCACATTCCGGGGGAGCAAAATACATAGCCAGCTGCATTCGATAAAATACTGGATTGGTTTTAGCAAACTCAAAAAATGCTTTTCCAAGCTCGGCTAATGCCAGAGAAAGATCTCCTGGATAAAAGGCAGCCGCTCCCACTGCTTCTGAAAGTTTGGAACCATATTCCTCCATGATAACCTGTAAAAGACCGCTTTTGCTTCCGAAGTAATGATAAAGAGTGGGCTTAGTAATCCCCGATTTAACGGTGATTTCTTGCACTCCTACTGCATCAAACCCACGGGCTGCAAATAATTCGACTGCAGAATCTAAAATTTTTTCCCGATTGCTCATTGTTTTCATGAAGC
>JAEZKW010000156.1 GCA_023415375.1 Bacillota bacterium | reverse complement strand
GGCCGGATTGATGATGAACTTATCAAAGTATATCAAAATGAAGGAGCCCGGGAGGATTGCTGGAAGTTAAAAATTTACGACTCCGGACATTATGAAACGATGGCCATGCGGAAGGATGCCTTGGAATACATCGGAAAATGGCTATAAACGAGAGTTTCTGGGGTCGTTTTTCTAAATTTGTTTCTTTGAAATTTCCAGCAGGGAAATCACAGCTTGATCCGGAGAAGTAAAAGAACCTAAAGGATATGGTTTTTCGGCATATTCGCCATGAAAGTCGGTGCCGCCGGTTGTGATCAGATGGTATTTTAAAGCGACGGTTTCAATTTTTTTACGGGTTTCTTCGTTATTGCGCGGGTGGTTCAATTCCACTCCTTGAACCGTTTGAGCGGCGGCAAGCTCTTCCAGTAATTCTAAGGAATCGAACTGGCCCGGATGCGCCATGACTGCTATTCCGCCAACCTGCTTCATGATCCCCAGGGCTTCATGAACATCGGGATAACAATTCGGCACGTAGCAACTACCCTTACTGGAAATCAGCTCTTTCATTAAAGGACCGATTGCCACATTGGTATACCCCAAGTCAGCCAAGGCTTGCATAATATGGCACTCATAAATTGACTGGCTTTTTTCACTATAGCGCTGAATGTGCCCTAAGGTTACCGGATAGATGGACATTATTTTCTCAATCATCTGCAGTTTAGTGGAGGCCCTTGAGGTTAGCGTTTGGTTCAAAAAGGATTGCAATTTATCCATATCCTTCGGGAAATAGCATATCATATGGACGGGGCGGTTACGTTGATAATCGCGGGTTGAAATCTCTACGCCCGGGATCACTCCGATCCCGAACCGATTTTGGAGAGAAAGTGCAATTTTAGAGCCATAAAGCGTATCGTGATCGGTAAGGGCAATATAATCCAATCCGATTCTTTTGGCATAATATAAAATATCCCCAACACTTAAACTTCCATCGGAACATTCACTGTGACAGTGCAAATCGCTTTTCATTGGTTGATCACATTCTTTCTATGGCCATCAAAATCCTCTCCAAGGTGGCGGAATAACGAGACAACTTCCGGGAAATCGGCAACCGGATGATTGAAAAGCCCGGAAGAGCCGAGCACCAGTACATTGGCTCCGGCTTCGACCAGAATGGAAGCGTTCGTCAAGTTGATTTGTCCGTCGACCATAATGTCAATCTGTTTGTCATACTGTTGAAGCATTTTTTTCAGCCGTGCCACTTTGGGTATAACACTGGGAATTATTTGCTGACCTGCAAATCCCGGTTCTACAGTCATGATGCATACGATGTCTAAATAATCAAGCAAGTAAGGGATATTGTTAATGTCGGTTGCCGGGTTTATGGCGATCCCGGCGCATTTGCCGTATTTTTTGATGGTTTTCAACGTACGGATAGGATGGGCCAATGTTTCAATATGGGGGATGATGATATCTCCCCCTGCCTCTGCAAACTCCTGGATATAAAGATCTGGGTTATCAATCATTAAGTGGATATCAATCAAAGGATTGAAATTCCTTTTGATAGCTTCGATGATAGTCCGGTTCAAACTGAAGTTCGGTACAAAGTGGCCATCCATTACATCGATGTGATATTGATCAACTCCCGCCAGGCTAAGAGCCTCTAACTGGTTTTTCAAATCCAGCGGGTTGATACACATGACCGAAGGGGAGATTTTATTCATAAACTGCTCCTTTTTTCAGAAAACGCTACTCAAGATGAAATACGGCTTTAAATTCGCCATATTTCTCATTCCAAAGTTCTGCGTCGCAAGGCTGATATTGGGAAAAGGGAAAGGAACGTTGGATGAGATCTTGACCTTGCTCGATGGATGCGATTTGCTTATCGGCCATTAGCTGTACTACTATATTTCCAAGGGCGGTAGCATTGGATAATCCCGCCAAAACCGGTTTATTACAAGCATTCGCTGTGCCTATTTGGAAGGAGGTTCAAGCTAGTATATTTCTCCATTACTCTCTCAACTCCGTAAAACCTTCTAATCATCTACTCATCTACGAAAAATCCTTTCTAAAATTGCGGGCCTTTTATTCACCTTCGAAGAGGTAGTATAGAGAATGTTACCTCTTTGAGATTATTCTCCCAGAGAAGATTAGGTTCGGACAAAAAATTGAAGTTTAGGACTATTCAATCCTTTGTTTTCAGTAAATAACATACAATTCAACTTTACTAAAAATTACATAATGAAGAGGTTTTTTTAATTTAATATGGAATTTGTATTTAAAGACCTTTTCTATTTAATTGAATTAGGCTAATCTTATAGTTGGTTCGGTGGAATGTCTCCGGTGTTACAACAAAAAAGTGAAACATCCAAGAGTTGAATTAAAATATCATAATTCTGGGGAGATGAGCCCCAATATGAAAGTCGATATTTCCAACAACGAAGAGTTGCATACGGATGCGTCTTTTTGGTGTAAGGCCCAAGTTACTGTGGATGGAGTACAGAAAGAGGTCAGCGGTTATATTGGCCAAAGTTATGTTTCAACAAAACCAGGGACTACGCTCGATGACTTAAAGGCTTATAAAAAAGTGTTGCAAGGCTCCTATCAATTTAAGGATATGGCGACTATCATGAAGAGCCCGGCATCGTACCCCAACTGTTTTAGTGAGTATAGCGGCGACATAGTTGGCGGCTGGATTGAGGTCCATATATCGGATAACGGCAACGGCATCCCTTATCTTGACGTGAATGATTTTGGTCAACGGTTTTTTGTAGAAATTCCTTCGTCGGAATTTGCCGATGATTTCGATGGGGGCAAAGGTGGAGGATGGAGCGAAGGCGATCAAATAACCCTTTATCTTAAGTTTTCACACATTGGTACGTTTACCAACCAATTGGGGATGGTTTTCCGGATTCCAGTATTCAAGGCTTTGGCTTTATATGATGAATACCGTGTAATTTATCTTAAAAAATAGTATTATTGGAGATTTTGCTGAAGGCTAAAAAGCCGTCCTGAATTTTACAGGGCAGCTTTTTTTGTTGCAAATCATTGTAATATGAATCGCTTAATAATAACTAATATTATTTCGGATAACAAAAGCAACTCTTCAAATGATCATTAACTACCCCAATAGCCTGCAAGTGGGCGTATATCGTGGTAGAGCCCAGAAATTTAAACCCACGCTTTTTAAGATCTTTACTGATTGCATCGGATAATTCAGTGGTAGCGGGCACTTCAACGATTTTTGTGTAATTATGGACAACCGGCTTAAGATCTACAAAACCCCAGATGTAGCTATCAAAAGAACCAAATTCCTCTTGAATCTTGATAAATTGTTTGGCATTGGCAACAGTGGCTTCAATTTTCTTCCGGTTGCGAATGATTCCCGGATACGCCAATACCCGCTCAATATCCGCCTCGTTGTAACTTGCGATTTTAGATACATCGAAGTTATCCATCGCTTCTCTAAAAATTTCTCTTTTTTTAAGCACAATTAACCAGCTCAAGCCGGCCTGCATAGCTTCCAGAGTTAAAAATTCGAAATGTTGTCGTTCGTCATGAAGAGGAGTACCCCACTCTTTATCGTGATAGTC
>JAEZKW010000146.1 GCA_023415375.1 Bacillota bacterium | reverse complement strand
GGTCTTAAAATTAAAAAATCGACATGTTCATTTTGGATTAAATGATATACTAAGCCCCGAGAACGTGAAGAGAAAATAAAGGGGTGATGGATTGACCGGACAAGTAATTGCTGATCGTTTAGTCCCGGGCAGTCTCTCACAGAAATCTCAAGAAAAAGTATTGATTATTAAGAAACGTCGGGTAAAAGAGCCAATCTTTATAAATTGTTTTGAATTTCTCCTAGCGATTCTACTGAGCCGTTTTTTGATTCCCGGCGGTATTTATCCGGCAGGCATTGCATTGGGACTAGCCTGTAGTGTGCGTCCGATCAAGTTTCGGACCAAAATTCTGATTTTGATTGGAATTTTTATTGGAACCGTAAGTGTCCGAAGCTTTATTTTAGCGATAGAAAAAAGTATCCTGCTATTAACGATTATTATAATAAGCCAAATTTGGTTCCGTAAAAAAAAGACAAGCCCCGAAATAATGTGGATTTTTTTAATATGGTTTATTTTAAAGTTTTTTGAACTTTTCGTACTGGGAATAACCTTCCATTCCATTATCTTTTGTTTCATAGAAATTGTTTTGACTTTCTGTTTAGCTTTGGTTTTTCAGTTGAGTTTTAAATTCTTTGATGACCCCATGAGATCTTTTTCGGGTTTAACACTTCCGGTTACAGCCATGATGATAATTCTTGCTTTGAGTGGAACCCGGAGTTTGGTTTTTCAATCCTTTGAAATCACTAAAGTGCTGGCGATTCTTTTACTACTAACAGCCTCATATGTAGGCGGAGGGGGATTTGGGGCGGCAATGGGAATCTCAATCGGTACGGCTTTAGGAATTAATACCAATGATTTAATAAATTTGATCGCTATCTATAGTGTTGCCGGGCTTTTGGGCGGATTTCTTAGGCGTTTCTGGAAATGGGGGACATTACTCGGAACCTGTATCGGTTTATGTCTGATTATAGGGCAATTACATGGAAACCCTTTTGTGATTCAAAATTTGCCGTGGGGAGTGGGAATGATTTCTTTTATGCTCGTCCCCAGGCGGTATTTTTCCCAAATTGCCAATTTCTTTCCGAATTATGAATCCGCATCAACCTCAAGCTCTTCGGAAGAACAAAAACAATTGCGGGAAGTACTCAACGCGCGCCTCCGGAATTTGGCCGAAATTTTTGAGGAATTAGCAAAAAGTTTTAATGAAATAAACCGTGAAGCTCCTGCTAATCCCAAAATGGACCTATATACATTACTTGATCAAGTATGTGCTAAAAATTGTCAACATTGCAATGGTTATCAAGTTTGCTGGGGTGAAAATTTTTATTCAACGTATCGGGAAATTTTTGATCTGATTGCCTATGCTGAGCTTTATGGGCAGGTAAGTTCCAAACATTTAAAAGGGCGTTTATCCAAAAACTGTTTTCAACAGTTTCGATTATTAGCAACGATTAACCAGCTATTTGAAAAATGTCAAAGTGATCAACTTTGGCAAACCAAGCTTGCGGAAAGTAAAATTTTTGTAGCCAATCAATTACAAGGTGTATCCGGCATTGTCAATGATTTGGCTAAAGAGATTACCCATGATGCTAATTTAAAAATCGAAATCGAGGAAAAAATTTTTCAGGGGTTTCACCGTATCGGAATTATGGCCAAAGAAATATCCGTTTTATCATGCAACAATCAAGGGGTAGAGATTCGGATAAAGCAGCATTGCTGCGGACAGAAATGTGAATGTCAGTATTTAGCTGCGGCGATGGTGGGTAAATTGCTTGACAAAGAATATACGGTATGGGAAAAGAATTGTTTTTTAACCGAAGATACCTGTACCTATTGTTTGACTCCAGCCCATAATTTCGCGGTAAAAACCACCATTTGCAAACTTTCAAAAGACGGTAACGAAATTTCAGGCGATAGCCAAGGCTTGCATCAATTAAAGGACGGGCATTTCGCAGCTATTTTAAGTGACGGAATGGGCCAGGGCAGTAAAGCCAATGCAGAAAGTAAAACAACAGTAAACATTTTAGAAAAATTACTGGAATCAGGTATCGGTAGTGATTTTGCAGTTAAAATGGTAAATTCAATTTTGTTGTTGCGTTCTCCGGAAGAGTCGTTTGCTACCGTTGATTTAACAATTATTGATTTGTACACAGCCCGGGCCGAGTTTATAAAGATAGGTGCTGCTGCAACTTATGTCAAAAGAGGACGAGAAGTATGGAGTATTCAATCCACCTCTCTTCCGGCCGGTATTTTATCCTCGGTTGATCTAGACCGGACTTCGATGCAATTGCAACCCGATGACCTTGTGGTGATGGTTACGGATGGGATTGTTGATAGTAAACCAAATCAACCCGATAAGGAGGATTGGATGATCCGGGCTCTCCGGCAAGTTGAAGTTGTAGGCCCGGAAGCGCTAGGAGAATATTTGCTAAATTTGGCGAAAATTAATCAAGGTGGTGTCCCCATGGATGATATGACGGTTATTGTATTGCAAATTATGGACGGGGCTTTCACAATCTAAATATAGAGAAAACGCCAGTCTAAATCAGACCGAAATTAAAAACCTTTCGAGCCGCCTTACGTTTAAAAAGGTTGGCTTTTTATTTGGTTGAGTCGGCTTTGTGCTTGGCGAGTTCCTGGATATAACAATTATCCGTTTGGTTTAGCAGCGTTAAGACCTGGGATAAATTTTGGGCGGTTTCCTCGAAGCCTTTTTCAAGAAGTTCATCCCGAATAAGCTTCAGGCGGACAATGGTCTTGTTAAATTCAGTTCGGTACAGTGACATCAGATCATCTCCAGAAGTTGGTTGTTGTAAAATTCATCTAACAAATGCGGATGCTATTCAATCGATAAATACCCATTTCAAAAAAATTTCAGAAATTATATGCCAATCATTATTCAAATCTTTTTAAAACAGAAAAAGCTCGCTAGAATATAAAACAATTTTACCACACTATCGAAGTAAAGTTAAAGGATTCTTTCTTTTTTCAAGGGAACTATAAAATAGATATCTCGTTTAAGCATAAATATTTAAATTTTTTTGTAGACAAAAAGGGAATTTACTACTTTAGGCGAACTTGATTTTGGGGTGGGTTGATGCTTGAAAAAATAAAGAACACTATTATTAAAAATAGATTGCTTTCCATTGGGGATCGGGTCATTGTCGGTTTCTCAGGTGGAATCGATTCATTAACTTTGCTGCATCTTTTATGCAATCTAACAGAGTATAGACTTGATATTTGGGCAGTTTATATAAACCATTCTTTACGGCCACTCGAAAACATTCAGGAAGAGCAGCTATTAGAGAATATAGGCAAAGAGTGGGGTATTAAAACTCATAAAGTGACTATTGATATTCCCGGGAAGCTTAAGGCCAAACCGGACTCCTTGGAATTAGTGGCAAGAGAAGAACGCTACCGGATTTTTAGAGAATTCAGAGAGCAGATTGGCGCCGATAAGGTTGCCTTGGGCCATCATCTTGACGATCAGGTCGAGACCATTTTATATCGAATTATCCGGGGAACCGGAATTGATGGTCTGGCAGGGATACCTGTCACCCGAGATGGATTTTATATCAGGCCTCTTCTTGAAGTAACACGTAAAGAAATTCAAGAATATGCCGTTTCACATAAACTGTCTTGGCTTGAGGATTCTTCAAACCATAAATTAGTTTACCAAAGGAACAAAATTCGTTTACAACTATTGCCTTTACTTGAAGAGTCTTATAATCCCCGTATTAAGGAAAGCATTATCAGACTCTCTAAGTTGGCAAACGCACAGCGCGATTATATGACGGAAACAGTAAACCAGCTTTTACCGGAATTATTGATTGATACCAAGGACGCTAGATTCGGTTTAAACCTTGAAGGGTTTTTAAAACAGCCGCTTTATTTACAGTATTATATATTAAAGCAACTCGTACTCAAAATTAAATTAAATTATCATTTAGAAACTGCGACTATCGATCATTTACTGCAAAAGATAAATGAGGAACAATTTCATTTTAAGACCATGCATATCTTTAGGGGGATTAGAGTTTATGCCCAGGGGAAAAATCTCTTTTTTGCAGAATCCCGGGACAGAACCGCACATGTTTGTGCTCCAGTACCTGAATCTTTTTCATTAAGTTCGCCGGGTCATAATGTAATTCCAGATCTTGACCTGCAGATTGATATTGAAGCTGCTTCTCCTCCGGAGGATTGGCATCATGTTCAAAATGACCAAGTTTATGTGGCTGTTCCTAAACTAACCCTGCCTTTAAAAATTCGTTTTTGGCGACCAGGGGATGTGTTTTGGCCGCTGGGTAGTCCAGGGTCACAAAAATTGCATGATTTTTTTATCAATATCAAGCTACCTCGTTCCCAGCGAAAGAGGATACCTTTGTTGGTGACGTCCGATGACCAGATTGTCTGGGTGGTCGGTTACCGGCTCAGTGAAATATTTAAAGTGGATTCTGGTAGCGAGTCCGTTTGGCGGTTTAGGGTTGCGGTTTCCGAATAAGATTGATTGTATTCATATATTTACTATGGTATAATATTTGACATGGCAAAAACGGCTGTTCTTGCCGGAGGGAGGCTTATTCTTGTTTAAAGTTGCTCGAGAAATTTTCATTTATTTTGCAGTTGCGATTATTACCCTTTTATTAGTAGTTAATTATATGAATCCCCAGAAACAGCCCGAACAAATTAGTTTTGAACAGTTCATGCGAAAGGCTGAAGCTGGTAAGATAATTGACGCGGTTGTTAATAATAACGACGGCACCATTCAGGGTAAACAACGAGAGACCAACAAAAAGTACCGGACTGATGGCCCGGCCAATCACCCCGAAATTTTTTATGACAAACTCCGTCAAAAAGGTGTCAGGATTTCTTTCTCCAACACCGGTAATGGCTGGTGGGCCATTATCTTGCCCAATCTAGGTTTTATTGTTTTATTCGTAATTTTTTGGTTTTTCCTGCTTAATCAGATGCAAAACAGCGGCAATAAGGCTTTATCTTTCGGAAAGAGTAGAGCCAGGCTTCATACGGAAGACAAATCCAAAACCCTTTTTGATGATGTGGCCGGTGAAGATGAGGCCAAAGAAGAATTGGTTGAAATTGTGGACTTTCTAAGACAGCCCAGACGATTTACCGAACTGGGGGCTAAAATCCCCAAAGGTGTTTTATTAATTGGGGCACCCGGTACAGGCAAAACTTTGCTTGCCAAAGCGGTAGCAGGTGAAGCGGGAGTACCTTTCTTCAGCATCAGTGGTTCCGATTTCGTAGAAATGTTTGTCGGTGTCGGTGCATCGAGGGTCCGTGATTTATTTGACCAGGCAAAAAAGAATGCCCCTTGTATTGTTTTCGTCGATGAAATTGACGCAGTGGGTCGTCAAAGAGGCGCTGGTTTGGGTGGCGGTCACGATGAACGTGAACAGACCTTGAATCAACTACTCGTTGAAATGGACGGATTTGAGCCCAATTCGGGTATTATATTGTTAGCAGCCACCAATCGCCCTGATGTACTTGACCCGGCATTGTTACGGCCTGGACGGTTTGATCGCCAGGTTACACTGGACATACCGGATATTAAAGGCCGTGAAGATATTTTGAAAGTACACGTCAAAGGAAAACCTTTGGCTCAGGATATTGATCTGAAGGTACTTGCCCGTCAGACTCCTATGTTTACCGGCGCTGATCTGGCTAATGTGTTAAATGAAGCAGCGCTCCTTGCCGCCCGTAGAAATAAGAAAAAGATTTCCATGGATGAATGTGAGGATGCCATTGAAAGAGTTATCGCTGGTCCTGAGAAAAAGAGTAAAATCATGAGTTCCAAAGAAAGAGAGTTGACTGCTTATCATGAAGCGGGGCATGCTCTCGTCGGGCATTATCTACCCACTGTAGATCCGATTCACAAAGTGTCAATTATTCCCCGTGGTGCTGCCGGCGGTTATACACTGGCATTACCTTTGGAAGACAAACATTATAACACCCGGACCGAGTTATTAGAAAATGTAGTTTTTGCCTTAGGCGGGCGAGCGGCTGAAGTTATTGCCTTGGATGAAATCAGTACCGGTGCCCGTAATGATTTGGAACGGGCCACCAAGACAGTACGTAAAATGGTGACCGAATATGGAATGAGCGACGAGCTGGGGTATATGACTTTTGGTCATGGACAGGAAGAGCAGGTCTTTTTGGGCCGAGACTTTACCCGAGAAAAGAACTATAGTGAAGAAATTGCTGCGGCGATTGATAGGGAAATTAAGCAGATTATGGATTCCTCTTTTGTGAAATCAAAAGCAATCATTAACGAGCACCGTGATATGCTGGATGCTATCGCTAAAACATTACTCGAAAAAGAAACCATTGAAGGTAATGAATTTTTAGCTTTACTTGGCGAAGCACCGCAGCCGGAGGAGTCGACAACCACAACTGAGGCTTAATCAATTGATCGGAAGATAAAGAGGGAAACGGAGTGAGAGAAATATTCTCTTACAACGCTTCCCTTTGTTTTTAATAGCACTTAGAACCCTGATGGAGGTATTCATGAAATATCCTTATCTAAATACGGTTTATACAAATTTAATCCTCCAGCGGGATTATGAGCCGGTCCAGTCGGTAGGGCCAATAATGACTCAGGGTTTGCTGTTCCTGCAAAAGTACCACCATGATACTTATTTTTTGGTACAGCTTATTGATGGCGACTTGTTTGATCCCCTGACGATAAGAACAAAGATCAAAGCTGACTATCAATCCTTAATGAATGTAAACCCTAATCAGCTAATGCATATGGTTGAAGTCTTAGTATTTGACCAAACTCCACCTGTGGAAATGGTTTCGGCGATCGATGAGGGTTTAGACAACCCCGAATTTGCTAGGTGTTATCTTTCTTGTTTTATAGTGGATTTATCAACCGGGGCGGTAATCCGGCAATCAAAATCTTCTATCAATACCGATGGACTCGAAAAGTTATTAAAAGTGCAGTTCAAAGAAGTCAATCCGGATTTTGAGGTCTTGCCGGATGTCAATAAACTCCTTGCTTTACGGCGACAAGAATACACAATAAATCTAAAAGCAACCAAGCCGACTTTAACTTATGCCCTAATTGGTATCAATATTGCAGTATTTGTGTTTTTTTATCTTTATTCAATGATGCAGGGCAGGCTATATGAGTCCATGTTAGTGGATTTCGGCGCCAAGGATAATGCCCTGATAGTTGCCGGACAATATTGGCGGCTTATTTCACCCATATTTTTACATGCCAATTGGTTGCATTTATTGGTAAACTGTTATTCGTTATTTGTGGTCGGAAATATCGTAGAACGGATCTTCGGGCATATTAAATATGCGGCGATTTATTTTATTGCCGGACTTTACGGCAGTATTGCCAGCTTTATTTTCTCAACCAATCCGGCTGTTGGGGCCTCGGGTGCTATTTTTGGGCTGTTGGGAGCCCTGGTTTATTACGGAGTTGAGCGACCGAAGATATTTAAAAAGTATTTCGGCTATAACGTATGGGTTACCATATTGTTGAATATCGGGATTGGTTTTTCAATGGCAGGTATTGACAATTTTGCCCATCTTGGGGGCCTCGGCGGGGGTTTTTTGACGGCCTACGCCCTAAAGGTAAGTAATGAAAAGGCCAAAGCCCGGGAACGTTTGGCTTTGTTCGTTTTAATACTTTTGATCGCGGTTATGGCGTTTTACTATGGCCTGATGAATCCAAATGTCGCTAACCCCAGTGTATAAAGTACCGATTGAGGTGTTATCAATGGATTGCTGCAAGCTAAGCCTGAAAAATATGGTTTTTTACGGCCATCACGGAGTTTATCCTTTTGAGAAGGAATTCGGTCAAAAGATTGAGGTTGATCTTGAATTATGGGCGGACTTTTTTGAGGCCGCCCATAAAGATAATATCGATACTGCCATTAATTACGTGGGTGTTTATGAAACCGTCAAGAGTGTAGTAGAAAAGCAATCCTTTGATTTAATTGAAGGATTGACCCAAGGAATTTGCGATCAAGTCACTGATAGGTTCCTGTTTCATAAAATCATCGTCAGGGTTCGGAAACCACAGCCACCTGCCGGAGGTTTGATAGATACTGTTGAATTTGAGATATGCCGGGAGCGCTAACCTTTATTTTCCCTGCGGTTTCTCATCCAAAACCACATCAACACTAAATTTTCTGCCGTTTCTCACCATAGTCAAATTCACCGTATCGCCAGGTTTTTGTTTGCCAATCGCACTGATTAAATCGTTGGAGTCGGATATGACTTGATGATTAAATTCTATAATAAGGTCATAATCCTGTAAACCTGCACGGGCTGCCGGTGAGTTGCGGACCGGCCCAATCAATACTCCATCGCTGTAATCGGATAGGCGTAATTTGGATTTAAATTTGGTATTAAACATTTTTAAATCGATGAAGTATGCTCCAAGCCAAGGTCGGCTAACTTTTCCGGTACTAACTAATTCTTGGAGAATACTTTTTACAGAGTTAATCGGAATGGCAAAGCCGAGGCCCTGACCATTTGCACTGACTGCGGTGTTGATACCAATGATTTCGCCCTGAAGGTCCAAAAGAGGACCGCCACTGTTGCCGGGGTTGATTGCTGCATCGGTTTGAATCATATTTTGATAGGGTTGTGAATCATTGGCCCCGTCGCCGGCTGTCAATGGGCGGCCTTTAGCGCTGATAATTCCCACAGTAACCGTATGATCAAGTCCATAAGGATTACCAATCGCGATCACCCAATCGCCAATACGAGATCTATCGGAATCGCCTAATTTCAGGTAGGGGGTTTTGCTTTGGGAGTTTACCCTTAGAACTGCTACGTCCAAATCGGTGTCGATACCGACTAAAGAAGCGTTTAGCGGTTCTTTTTGATCCTTAAGGATAACTTCGATAGATTTTGCACCTGCCACCACATGAGCGTTGGTTAAAATAGAGCCGCTGTCATTAAAGAAAAAACCGCTTCCTTGGGATTGATATTCCTTTTTGGTGGGAGGGCTGAAAAACAAACGTGGAGATTCTTGGGTCTCAAATGTTGTAATAATCCAAACGACTGCAGGCGAACTCTGTTCCGCAATATCCGCAATAATTGAAGAGTTATAAATGCCAAGATTCGCTGCATCCACTGTTTTTACGAATCCAGAAAAATTTAAAGCCATCAATAAAGCTAAGACAAAGAAAATCCGAAAGAAATTTTTATTAAAAAATTTCTTATTTTTCATTATATACCTCATTTTGTTCACCCCGGATATAATTTTCTAGGCTGGTGGGCCAATCCCTGCTTTTTCAGTTCCTGCAAATAATGGGTTGACTCTTTAAAAGTAGTATGGTTATACTTTGAAGGGGGTCAAAAAATGTTGGAACAGGTTCTGAAGATTTTAAAAGCCAATCAGGGACAATATGTTTCCGGAGAAGTATTAGCCCAAAATTTAGGGATCAGCCGGGCTGCTGTTTGGAAACATTTGGTCCATCTCAAGGAAATAGGTTACGAAATTGAAGCTGCACCGCGAAAGGGATATCGGCTTCAGGCTTTAACGACCATATTACACCCACTAGAGATTAAAGATGGTTTGCAAACCAGTACATTTGGTCAGATTATTTATGAACAAGAAGAGGTTGATTCAACCAACCAATGGGCCAAAACATTGGCAGGACAGCAGGGCGCTCCCGAAGGCACACTGGTAATTACCGAAAAACAAACCGGCGGCCGGGGTCGGATGGGGCGCAGTTGGTCTTCAGCACCGGGTCTAGGGTTATGGTTTAGTTTAATTTTACGTCCTCAAATGAGTATGTCGGCTTTGTCAGGGATTATGCTTCTCACTGCTGTGAGTATGGCGAAAGCTATTTTTCTAGTCACCGGTATTCAACCCCAAATCAAATGGCCTAACGATTTAGTTTTCCAGGGCCGGAAACTAGTGGGGATACTCGCCGAACTCAATGGTGAAATTGATAGGGTCAATTATTTGATTTTAGGAGTAGGAGTGAATGTCAATCATACAGAAGAAGATTTTCCGGGAGAGTTAGCTGGAATAGCTACTTCTTTAAAGATCATTAGCGGTGAAGATTGTCCGCGCCGTTTGATTTTACAAGCATTTTTAAAGGAGTTGGAAATTGCTTACAACCGACTGCCTCAATCAGGAATTACCGAGGAGATGGAGTACGCCAAAGCCCATTCGGCGACCTTGGGTAAAACAGTAAAGGTCAATATGGGTTCCGGTTGTTATTTAGAAGGCGAAGCTTTGGATTTGGAATCCGACGGTAGTCTATTGATTCGTGAACCTAGCGGTGAGGTTACTCGAGTTTATTCTGGAGACATCATTGAAAAGTCAAAACATTAAACTTTGGAGGGATGATTCATGGGTGTGAAAGGTCTGGCAGTTGTAATGGGTGTATTGTTATTTTTTTTCATAACTCCGACACCAATTATCCAATCGGTAACTCCTAATAACTGTCCCAATACAAGCGGTATTGAAGTATCGATTCAAGGTGATAAATTTGCCAAAGATGCAGTCGTCAAATTGAGCAGAGCCGGAGAAACCGATGTCGTAGCCACGAATGTCATTGTCGCTTCATCTCAAAAAATTAATTGTACCTTTGATTTAAAGGATAAGGCCTTAGGTAAATGGGATCTTGTTGTCACCAATAAAAAAATCCGTTCAGCAAAACGAATTGCCGGTTTTACAATAGGATTGCCATCACCTGTCGTAAAGACGATTACTCCTGAGCAAAGTAGTAATAATGGAGTCGTAACCTTAATTATCAAGGGTTCAGCTTTCAGAACCGGGGCCTCGGTGGTACTTTCCAGCAGGCAAATGGATATTGGAGCGACTAAAGTCAAAGTCGTTTCGGAAGCTCAAATTAGTTGCGAGGTGAATTTAAATCAGGCTGATCCGGGAGCATATAATGTGAAAGTCGTAAACGATGATGGAAAATCAGGAATTCTCACCAACGGTTTTACGATTTTGGGAACAGCACCCAAGCCTGTTGTTGAAGTCATTAAACCGACGATTACGAAAATAACCCCAAATCGAGGATTTAATAATGGTATGATTTTAACCCGGATCGAAGGACAATATTTTGAACCCGGCAGTATTGTCAAACTAAGCCGTAACGGACAGGATGATTTACCCGGCCTCAATGTAAAGATTGAAGATAGTAACCAAATCTCCTGTTTCTTCGACATCAGCGGGCAACCTGAAGGAACATATAATGTGGAAGTTACCAATCCTTCAGGTCAAAAAGCATTCCTAGCGGATGGATTTACGGTAGAAAGCTTTACGCCGGTTTTGGACAACCTCAATAAAAAATTAAAAGCCATTTATTTTGATACCGATAAATCTGAAATCCGTTCGAACCAGGTACCGGGATTAAATGCTGATTTAGCCATTTTAAAAGCCTATCCTCATTTATTTATTATTTTAGGCGGACATACCGATGAAAGAGGCGGTATTAACTATAATTTAGAGTTATCGGAAAAAAGAGCGAATGCAATCAAGAATTTTCTTACCAACCAGGGTATAGACCCGCAGAAAATAACGATTTATGCTTATGGTAAAGAGTTTCCGGCAGCCACAGGGCATAATGAATCATCATGGTGGCAGAACCGTAGAGTCGATGTTAAAATTTGGGCGGCTCCTGTTTTAAACGAAGAGACTCAAGGAAAAAAGTAATGAT
>JAEZKW010000046.1 GCA_023415375.1 Bacillota bacterium | reverse complement strand
ATAGTTTTCATAAATTTTTCCAACCAATGTTTTAACTCAGGATCATTTGTGAGAAGAGGGTTTAATTCTTTGAAGTATACCTTAGCCTGTTTATGAGCCCTACTTTGAGAAGATAGGTCTAATAATTTAAGCCGTAATACTTTATATTTTATGGAATTCAGCTTCTCCGGTTCCAGCGGATCTAATAAAGCAATCACCTGGTGATAATGGTGAAAGTAAAAGGTGCCGCATGCCGCCCAGACTTGATATTCGGCAAAGTCCGGTTGTAACTCCCAAGTTTTTTGCATTCTGTTTGCCCATTCCTTCTTATTGCCGATATCTAAAGCAGCCCATCCAGTATAGGCTTGAATGAAAGCTTCTTTGGGATACTGCTTCGCCAGGTCGCACCAGCTTTGATAAAGTCGCTTGCCTCCCGCTATAGTATTCATCAAACGGGCTGCCTTTTCAACCGCTTTCTCCAAGGGAGCGGCTGATTTATAACGGCCCGGGCAGATAGTAAAATCATCCGGGTAAAATTGAACTTCGTTCCGGGCTGCGTAATAGTTACCGGTTGCCAAGTAAAAACCGCGCGCGCGCGCGTTCGCTTGTGAGCTGAAAACAATCATTTGAAGCCCGGAATAATTGCATACCCCTGATAAATAGGCGTTTTTTGCATAATCATCACCATCAGGCCCGTTGGAAGTCCGCATTAGTTCAATCAGATGATCCAAGTCATAGATCTTTGGTTGATTAAACCTCGATCCGGCAAGTTCTGATGTAGGGTGAATCTGACAGTGGCTTGTCGGATTTGTGTTAAAATAATGATTAAGGATTTTAAGGCGGCCGGCATTAAAACCATTGTTGGTTCGTAACCTATCTTGCACCCGTTCCTGGAAATCCGGCGTCTGATACAAGTTAATTCCCCAAAGAGCATTGCCCCGCATGGGAATCAGTGACCAGTGAGGGCGCGCACGCCCGGGAGACAGTGGAGTCGTTTCGACGATCGCTCCGCTTTTTAGATCACTAAGGACCAGGGCTTCTCCATCAATCGTCCCATAACGGTTAAAAATTGAAGAGACATCCGGGATTGAACCGCATTCCTCCATGATCATCCGGGCTAAATAATTGACAGAAAAACCCCGGGAATTAATTTTTTTAGCCGCTAAAGTATTTTCACTATAGCATAACCCTTCCGAATTGTACGCACTCTGGGTTCCCAGAAATCCAGCCCAAGTTATGGAAGTGAACGAATGATATCCCGTGGGATTATGCTTAACGATCACAGTTGGAGGCCAGGATAATCCCCATCCGATATCAGTATTATGCCCGTGGTAAATTGTCCCGTCAGAGCTTCGCCAAACCACACTGGTGCAACCGGTTAAGCGAAATATGTCATAAATCATATCGGCGATTAAAATCTTTTGATAGGGAAAACCGGATCCTGTAGACACACCTTTGATTTCATCGATAAAACGGGAGGGCAATCTGCTTGCAATCCGTCTCGCCTGAAAGCCAACATACAGCTTGACCAGCCATAAAGGAACCTTTCTTTCTCCCGCCTCGATAGCCAGTAACCGTTCAACCGAAATCAGCGTATATTCTATTTCGGGTCGCAATAGAACACCATATTGCAACCCCATCTGATAATGACTGCCGCTTACGGTTAATTGAGGAACAAAGCCAGCTCTCCGGTAAAGGACTCCATTTTCATAAATGTACTGATTCCCTTCATTTTTCGGTTGCAATGTTACTTTGGCCGAGCGGTAACCGACTGCTTCTGAATATATGAATAGACCTACCGCTAAAATTATTAAACAGACTGTGAGCGCGCGCACCAGAATTACTTTTCTCATCCATCGCTCCTTTAAAACTTGTTGACAATTATGGGCGATTATCCTGAATCAACGCTTGAATCTGTTGATGTACCTTACCATTTGAAGCACAAAAACCGGTATCCATATGGGTAAGCGGTCCACCTTGCAAATTGGTAATCATGCCGCCGGCTTCAGCCACAATACACGCTCCGGCCGCGAAGTCCCAGGGATGATCATCAAATTCCACAATTCCATCCAGGACTCCTTCAGCCAAATATGATAATTGACGGATCGAGGTGCCAAACATCCGAATATTAAAAGTATTGATGGAGAGCTTCTGTAAAATCTGAACTTCTGCCTGGGGGGCCTTTTTAATACTGGAGTCAAATGCGACCGTGCACTCTGATAAATTTTGATAGCCGGATACTTTTATTTTCCGTTCATTTTTATAAGCGCCACTACCATATTCTGCTACATATAACTCTTCTAACACGGGGAGGTAGATTACTCCCGCCACAAAGCGGCCTTGATGAACCACGCCGATGGAAACCCCAAACATATTAATACCGCGGATAAAATTATGAGTACCATCCAGTGGGTCTATAATCCAGATATAATCATTCCCGACACCGTCCTGGCCGCTCTCTTCACCGATAATACTGTGGCTCGGATACTTGCCCCTAATTTGCGAGACAATAATCCGTTCCGCTTCCTTATCGACATTGGTCACCAGACTATGGTCAACTTTTTTTTCAACTTGAAGTTCGCTATTGCCAAAATTAGCTTTTAACAACGCTCCGGCTTGTAGAGCTGCCTGTGTACATACGGTTATCATTTCATTCATTCAATCTCACTCCAAACAAGAATTTCATTTTGAGGTCAACATTTCAAATGACTATTTATTCTTCCCCGCGACTTGCTGGTTTAGGAAACTTCCTACCTGTTCTGTCACCATATAATAACGATTGGAGTAATCCCAAAGCGTGAATCCTGGGGATACCGTTGTCAAATTACCCTGAATTTGACGTAACATATAATCAGTATAGACAGGTGGGGTCATTTTTAGTTCTTTACCGAGTCTAAAAGCTTGGATATAAGGCCGGACCATGCTTTTTCCTCCCGTAATTGCATACGCACGGTTGGTTCCGTCGTGATAAATCCGGCGGGCACGTTCCAGGTAATCAAGTTCAGGCAAGAAATTACTTGGAAAATGCGATGGATAAAACATTGGACAAATAACATCCACATAATCACTAATTTCTTCTAAATTTTGCCCGTTTGAGCTGATTGAGCGGCACCAGCAACTAAAACCATAAAGGTCGGTGCTAATCGGGATAGTGATTTTCTGACGGACAAAGGCTAGAAATGACTCTAAAGCATCAGCTTTTTCGGCGCCGTTTGGACGATACCGAAAAGCAATCTTTGAAATCGCACCATCCGTTGGAAATCTGATATAATCGAATTGAATCTCATCCACTCCCAGTGACTGTAATTCTTCGGCAATGGCCCGGTTATATTCCCACGCGCCCTCACTATAAGGATCAACCCAATATTCTCTTGTATTCCAAGGCTTATTGGTTGTTTTATCCCATACAGCATATTTAAAGTTTTGATAGTGAAAAAGCTTCGGATCCTGAAAGGTCACAATTCTGCCAATTACATAAATCCCATTTTGTTTAGCTTTCCGTAACAGTTCCCCCATTTTAATACCATTACGGCGCACGGCGCCCATTTTCCGGGGTTGCGTGAGCTTGGTATCGTAAGTAATCATCCCAAAATCGTCTTTGCAATCAACTACCAATGAATTGAGGCCGTTACTCTTCACAAACTGAATCTTTTGATCCAGACTCTTTCCATAAGCTTTATCGGAACGAAGATAAATTCCAAACCGGCCTGCGGCTGTACGCAAACGGGCTTCTTTGGCAGGATCAATTTCCACCGGCCTATATTTTATCGGGTTATCAAACAATAAATCGCTCTCGTCAACAATTAGATTCCTGATTGGATTTAAATCGAATTGATCTTTCTGGAAAGTACCCTTCGGATTATCTTGATTTCGCGTATGCGGGGCATCTTTTTGAAATGATGTAGCCGCATCACTTGGTGCTGTAAACGGATTATTTATTTGGGGGTCGTTTATTTTTTCAGCATTTTTGCGATCTTTACTCATTCGGTAAACTAGCGCGTGTGCGCTCTGTCCAAAACCGCAGCGAAAGAGGATGCGTTCCGGATCGGCTTTAGGGTATGCAAGTGCTGAAATTTCCTCCCAATAATCGGCACCCTGATAAAGAAATTTGAGTTCCCCTGAAATATTCTTCCAGTTTTGGCCACGGTCATGGGTCTCAAAAATCCCCGCGAAAGAGGTCCCAAGTAATATCGTATTTTTATCAACCGGTGATAATGCGACTGCAGTTAAATAAGCACCCTCCGGGATTGGCCGCTTACGAGCAACGAGCTCCCAGGTTTGACCATAATTTTCGGATATATATATTTGATTGGCCGTAAGAACTGCCACCCTCGAAGAGTTTAGCGGATCAACTCCCAGAGCCACCAGATGGCGTACTTGTTCTTCCTCATAAGGATAAATCCTTTTCTTAGGCAAACCATTATTTCTGGGACTCCAATTCTTTCCGGCATCATTTGAAAAGAGGAAACCTGCTTTGCGTGAGAGGCCATATGCAATGTTGGTATCAGCCTGCAGGAATGCATCAGGCTGGAATATGTCCTTTTCAACACCATTCTCTTTTTCATTGCTCATTTTTTCTAAATTGATTGGAGATAAATTTTGATTGGTATCATTTTCTCCCCAAATGGCCCCCCCGGTTAGGGAGACCATCACTGCAATAAAAAAAGCTACGCGCGCACGCGCCATCAACAATTTATATTTTTGCAACAAGTTTCCTCCTCTATTAAATCCAAATACCATACATAATTGTTGGAATTTCCATTATTACCGATGCTTTTGCGCGTACGGCCCTAAAATATGGAATAAGACTGTCGCAAAAGATCTTTTCAATATCGAAGATTACAATAAACATCTCTGGCCTTTTCCAGGACGCTTTATATTGAAATCTTAGATATAAAATTCTCTTTGGACAGCCTTATACGAATGATTGATTCATTACAAAGATTTTGACTTCGATAAATATAAGTATCCATGAGTTGCTTTTCATTAAACAAGCCGAACCTATACACCCGGAACTAAGAATATTTAGGGTAAACTATAATAATCTCTTATTTTTCGTTCAAGGATTTGCCGATCTTGGCTGGTATATCCTTCAGTGCTAGGCATATAACGTAAAAACAAGGACACGGCTCCATCATAATTATTACGGTCCCAATATTGCTCATTGGAAACTCCGACATCGTTAATGAAACATTGTCCATCCGGTGAGTTGTAGATAATTACATAAACAGCCGCACGATTGACCGGTACAATGGTTGTTTCCACGCAAAAAGGGCCGTCAAATTTATAACCGCATATATTCATACTCATTTTACAAAACCTCCCTGCAACGCTGGATCCTATCTAACTTTCTATAGCAATCTATCGGCATATTTTAAATTTTATTTTGCTTTTTCGATTTTTTTCTTATTTTTCCTGCTTGTTTTAGATAAAAAATAATCCTTATCCACCCATGGATGTGATATAGATGGTTGATAAAGCGGAAAAATGACTCTATTTTAATACTTCATACAAGCCGGTAAACAAACAATAGCCAATATATATTGATTAAATTTTCGTAAATGTGATACAATTGTATTTATCTGGAGGATGTCATGGAATTTTCGAATATCTTTATTTGGTGGTTTTATATTCTGCTGATAGGTCTTATTTTTTTACCCTTTACCGTAAAAATTTTTTCGAAATTTTATGATCAGGGGTACCTATTTTCAAAAACGATCGGGATAACCCTAACCGCTTATTTATTATGGCTATTTTCATCTTTGAAGTTGGTTCCTTTTTCCCGCATATCCATTTACGGAATTTTAATTTTGATTTTTGGGATCATTATTGGGTTGGGTAAAGGCCTTAAAATATGGAAATCCAAACCTTTCCTAAAAACTATGATAGCCGAGGAGTTGCTCTTCCTGGCTGCAATCATTGGATGGTCTTTCGTCCGTGGTTTACGACCGGAGATATTTGGTTTAGAAAAGTTTATGGATTTTGGTTTTGTGAATTCGATTTTATGCACCCGATATATGCCGCCGACGGATATCTGGTTTGCCGGAAGCAGTATCAATTACTACTATTTCGGACATTTTATTTGTGCCCTTCTGACAAAATTAAGCGGGATCGATTCGGCAGTAACCTATAACCTGATGATTGCAACCTTGTTTGCGTTTTGCCTCACCTTAGGTTTTTCAATTACCTCGAATCTGATTTATGTGGGTTGTCAGCAAAAATGGTGGAAAGTATTAACCGGAGGAATTCTTTCTTCGTTACTGCTCACCTTGGGCAGTAACCTTCATACCTTTATTTATGGGTTTGGATTGCCATGGCTTAAAAATCACGGCTTAATCAATCGCGAAATCAAAGCTTATTACTATCCTGATTCGACCCGTTTTATCGGTTATAATCCTCCGACGCATGATAAAACCATCCACGAGTTTCCAGCCTACTCATTTATTGTTGCGGACCTTCATGCCCATGTATCCGATATTCCTTATGTTTTGACCATTCTGGCCGTCTTGGTGGCTTTAGTTTTTCGCCTGGCAGTCAGGCCGGAAAATGTAATGGACTATAAAACTGAGAAACCCACGAAAAACCCTTTTCCCATTTCACCGAAAACTTATATTAAAGAGAGTATATCCAGAATATCCGCATCATGTAGGAGATTTTTTCAAAACTATATATCGGCGGAATTAGTTTTGATCGGTTTTTTGTTGGCGATTTTTCAAATGACCAATTTCTGGGACTTCCTAATTTACCTATTGATCTCGATAGCCGTTATCTTATATGCCAACATGACGCGGTTTCATTTTAAAGCGCCCTATGGAAAAGATACACTTATTCAGGTCGTTTTTATTTTCCTGTTATCAAAGGTACTAACCTTTCCTTTCAGAATCAACAATACAACCCAGGGGATTCAACTTACGAATGCTCACTCTCCCCTTTATCAGCTATTGGTGCTTTGGGGTTACCAGCTTTTGTTGGTACTCGCTTTTCTAATGGTTTTATATTCCGAATTTAGACGCCATATCAAAAACAACCCCGAACCCATGCAAAAACCTGTAAGGGATTGGCGCTGCTTCATAAGTTACCTGAATCCTATTGATGCTTTCTCCTTGATTATCATAGTGGCCGCAATAGGTTTAATCATTTTACCGGAATTGGTATATGTAAAAGATATTTATAGTGGTGATTTTAAAAGAGCCAACACGATGTTTAAGCTGACTTTTCAAGCCTTTATAATTTTTGCCCTGGCAATTGGCTACATTTATTACCGAATCACCACCAAGCAAAAGTCACCTTTGCGCCGATTTATCATGAAGTTTCCACTGTTACTGTTATTATGTTTGCCTCTTATTTACCCTTACTACAGCGTGAACCTGGGCTACTATGGAGTACCAAAAATAAAACGTTATGTTGGTCTGGATGGCATCCAATTTTTAAAACAACTTTATTTCGATGATTATCAGGCAGTTTTATGGTTAAAACACAATATAAAAGGCGAGCCGGCCATTTTGGAAGCCAATGGCGATAGTTATAGCGATTACGGACGGATCTCAATGGCGACAGGACTACCGACAATTCAAGGTTGGTATGTTCATGAATGGTTGTGGCGAGGCAACCCCGATGTAGTTAACCAGCGAGTGTCTGAAGTTAACACCGTTTATGAATCTGATAATCTCAAGGCAACCCGGGATGTTTTACGGAAATATAAAATCCAATACATCATCATTGGAGGTCTGGAGCGCAGAAAATTTATCAACCTTAACATCAATAAACTGATGAGTCTGGGAAAAGCCGTTTTTCAATCTCCTACTACCACGATTATAAAGGTAATTTATTAATTCCTTCGTTTTGGCCTATCTATCTAAAAACACTTTTAACTTGGCCACAGGGACAGCGGCACCAAGATGCCGAAGGCACAGAGGAAACCACGCCCAAGTTCTTATTTTATCCATTCTCTAACGCCTTTGTCACCACAGTGACGACGCCTCTGGGGGAGATAATAAAATAGGCATATTGGATCAACCATTATTGAAAACAGAGCTAATTATTTTTTAGCGAAAGATATAATCCTTTATCCTGTCTCCATTCCGCATAAAAAACCTCGACCGGATTCTTTATCCCTTGGATTTTAAGTTGTTCATCAAGCCAAGGCAGATTAAAACCATTGGACTTTAAATTATCCAGCAAGACTTTTCCATCACTGATGAAAGTTACCGGTAAAAAAATAGGGGTATCCGGCAAATTCAAGTCTTTCCGGGTTGGGGAGCCTTCCGGAGAATTCCGAAGCACACTGAGTGAGCCATTCATTTCCAGAATTGCATACTTTACTTCAGTCATTGAAAAAACGTCTTTTTGGCGAAGTAAGTTTAATAACTGGTTAAGGTTTAGTTTGTTTCGTTTTAATTGATTATAATCAATCTGGCCCTCCCGGATAATGATGGAAGGATTGCCTTCAAAAAAACTGCGTATCGGAAGAATTTTCTCAGATAGCAACTCAAAGGTATATATAAGAATCCCCCATAAAAGAATTGGATAGAGCAACATCAATAAACCGCCTCTTTCTTCAAAGACTGCGTGGACAAATATTTCACCCATCACAATGGAAGAAAGAAAATCAAAGGGCGTAATTTGACTGATTTGAGTCTTCCCTAAAATCTTAGTAATAAAAAACATCAAAAAAAGACCGATTAAAATTCTTACCGTAACGGTCCATATATCCATTTTATTTTTGCTCCTAGGACTTTCTCAGTCCTAACCTGTTTATAATTAGGGCGGATTGATCTTCAAATCCATCCCATGATTAGGCACATTTCGGACGGATATATTAGTGGTAACCAAAATTCGAATATTAATCCTTTGATGAACGAATCGAGTTCATCATTTGCGGGGCAACTAAAATTTCTTTTCGAACCGCAGCCGCTAAAATCGCCGGTTCCGTAAAGGCGTTATCACCCAAAACGCTAATTTTTTCAATGATTGCAGCGGCTTTAACCAACAATTCTTTTTTTGCAGATATAACCCGGTCATCCGTTATCTCCGGCAAACCCTGTAAACGATTGTGAATCACTCCCTTCACAATCTCACAACTCTCAATGACTTCTTTTGGAGTTGCCGCATGATCTCCTTCACAAAATCCCACCACATGAATAATATGAGGATTGATTTGAAGCGCCAACATAGTGGAAGCTGCCAATTGCCCCTTGGCAATATTAGGCTTGGGAGACAAACTGGCTAGCCCGGCTCTTACTTCCCGCCAAACTCGAAATGAATCGCTAACGAATGGCTTGATGATTTCGATTTTGGCTAACATTTTGGCCAAATCTTGATAAGGCTGAATTTGAGGCGGTGTATTCCACATCAGTTGTAAGATAAAATCCTTAACACCTTGAGCTTTGGCATTATGAGCCGCCAAAAAAACGGCGGCTACGGCAATTTCATCTTTTGCCCCACGTAAACTCCAATGATGGGCTTCATTAACTTCCACGGGAATATTGTGTTCACCATACCAGGCCATTGTCTTTTGATTTTCGTAGATTGCCATCTCGATGGTCCTTTTAGAACGACCATCCATCTCACTATACCAGTATAAAGGAATTGCAGCCCAAGCGTTGTGGAGTTCCTCCACACTTAGTCTTGCCCAATCTAATAGATTTCGAGTGCCACTATAGATTCGCAGCAAGGGGTAATTTCCACACCTGGACGCTTGATAAATCCGCTGCAAATCCTGGCGTTTGCGGAGAGGGACTCCCCCTGCTCCATCTTGGGTATGGTCCATTGCCTCAGGGTTAAAAAAATATTCCTGGGCATTTTGGTCGGGCCCAATCGAAATAACATCTACAGTTTGTGACTGGGCTATTTCACGAACTCCGGAAATGGTGGCTTCCAAATCCGGTAATCCGAAATGATGTCTTAAAATTGGATAAGGAATCTGGGCTCTTAGCCGATCAATCAAGTTATCGGCCCAAAGCTTATCATTCTCCAGTTGGGAATCCCCATGCAGCCAGCGGACCACCTGGTCATCGCTTTCAGTACCGTCAAAAACTGCTGCAAATAAACCACTTTGGGCTGCCACTTGGCATACTGGAGGGGTTCCTCCAAAAAGCCAGATGGTTTTAGGATAAAAATCCCCGGCCAACTTTGTTTGTAAATCCTTTATAATCTCCCCAGCCACACTTGGTGTTAATCGGTAGCTAAGAGCCATAAATTCCGGCTTAAAATTCTGCAATATTCCCAAAACTGCTTCCACTGAAAGGCCCGCGCCGGCAAAAGATGTATCATAGCCGCATACTTGAGCTAATTCTAAAAAGCGAGATATTCCGGCCACATGAATACAATTGCCCAATGTACATCCAAGGATTCGTGGTTTTTTTTTATTCATTAAATCCCTCCAGAGCAACCCGCCGGATCTCTTTGTGAGAAAGATTGGCCAGTCCCATCTTCTCTACGGTACGTCCTTCATTCCAATAATCACAACCGCTCATCAGTCCAGCCGTATGGATAAGATGCTTGATAGCGGGAGTGCCCACTCCTAACAAATCTCCCAGTGA
The DNA here is from genome assembly GCA_023415375.1 of Bacillota bacterium. GTDB lineage: Bacteria > Bacillota > UBA4882 > UBA8346 > UBA8346 > UBA8346. The sequence continues at coordinate 1,769 of JAEZKW010000046.1, read as the reverse complement.
AGCAATGGGTACAAGACTCATGGGTACATCTTCCCAAAGATAACGATGATCCATCGTGGGCGGGGCAAAAATCCCTTTATAGCCGATGTTATTTTTAATTGCGTCATATAGGGTTTTTCCATGAGCATCATAAGCGATATAAAGCCATTCCCTGGCAGTCATTGCTTTAAACCCTAGTGCTGCAGCCACTGCAACCCTTTCTTGATCGAGTCTTTCCAAGACTGCTGCTACGGCTTTGGTAATCCCTTCAAAATAAAATTGAAAGTTACCACGGGTCGACTCAATCCGGGCTGCATTCAAAACCATTAGCGCCGGGTGAAATATCGCTCCGATATTATCCAATCCAGTTTTGACCACATTGTCTCCAGGCACAAATTGGGGAAACACCGGATGAATAATCTTGATGAGCTCCACGGTTTGATTACCTGGGAGTGTCGCGATAGGAACAGAATTTTTAATACTGAAAATTTTAACCTGAGCTGGATTGGTATTACGGCATGCATATATAAGGGTCTGGGCCTCACCAATTAAAACATTTTTCGTTACTCCGAGTTCTTTGAGAACCTGCCTGAACTCAAAGACTCCTCCGGTTCTCCCCGGATTCAATATAATCAACTGACCATCTTCCAAATAGGGAGCTACGTGTCTTGCCATATATCGGTGAGCATTCGCAGGGACCACGATCATAATGACATCAGTATTACGAACGACTTCATCCATTTCAGACGATACTAACTGGACCTTTCCAAAGCCTTCAATCTCACCCACCATTTCAATTCCGCCTGCTACACGAATTGGTTCAAGCCGTGATGTACTGCGGTTAAACATTTTAACTGGATATCCCATGAAACCCAGATGCCCAGCCATAGCCATCCCGCCATGTCCGGCGCCCAAAACCGCGAATCGTAATTGGTTCATATAGACCCCCCTTTACGCATATTTACAAACATCATTTTTGGCATCTAACAAAATATGAGTTTTCCACCTTAATATCCATAGCAATCCAATTCGACCAAGATACGCCCCAAAATATTACTAAGGTGGTTGCTTAATCTGGAAACGATTTGAATGCACTTTCAATAGAGAACAAAAAAACCATGAGAGAAAAACTCATGGTTAAGTGGCCCAGTTTCTCTCTAGTCACGCTGACGAGGTTAGCTGTCGGGTTCGGCTCCTAGAGTTGGTGAGCCTAGTAATGTGTGGCCACATCTATAATGAGCCGCCCACACATTCATTCACCCCAAATAATTGGTTTCCCCGTTCTCCTTTAAAAGGCGATTAAGCGTTATATTTTAAATGTCCTAAACAATTAATGTTCTATTGAAAAACCGTTGATTGAACTCCGTTTATTCTAAGAGGGATTCATTCCATTAAAGGAAGAAATTAATTAAAATATGAGGTAAGAAGTTGCAAGTTATAGGTTAATCTTATGTATTATAGGCTATGCACTGCTGCCTAAGAACATTACTTTTTTCGTACCCATAAACTATTCTTGATAAATTTGCCAAATCCTTTTTTGGGTCCCAGGTACTAAAAAATTTTGCAAAAAAGGATGCCGCTTTGGAAGGGCACCCGCTTCAAATTATTATTCGTATGGATAATAATCATAGGGATAATAGTCGTAGGGATAATAGTCGTAGGGATAAAAGGGTTCATAGGGATAAGGGAAGGGTCTAAATGGCCGTCCGAAAGGACGACGTCCAAATTCGGGTCTGCGTTCAAAGCCACCAGGCCTTTGCCCGCCACCTGGCCTTTGCCCGCCACCCGGC
>JAEZKW010000345.1 GCA_023415375.1 Bacillota bacterium | reverse complement strand
ACCGGTTTTCCGTCAAGAACAATGATCAAATCTCCAAGCGCCACGGCTTCTTTGGCGTCATGAGTGACGGTTATCACAGTCCGTGGAGCCTTAAGCCATAATTCCAGGAAACTTTCAAGCAGATCGGCCCGGGTTTTCAGATCCAAGGATTTGAACGGTTCATCCATTAATAAGAGGGGCGCATCAAATGAAAAAGCTCTCGCCATCGCCGCCCTTTGCTTCATTCCCCCGCTAAGCTGGGAGGGATAATAATCAGCAAAATCGGTTAACCCGGTTGCCCTTAAATTAGTATCAATCCTTTTATTGATACTAGAGTTAGGCATTTTATCTTGCAACACGAAGGCAATATTCTGGCGGATGGTTAGCCATGGCAGTAAACGGGGTTCTTGAAACAAATAGCTTACATGTCCGGGGCTATAAACCTTTCCCCGGTCTGTTTTAATGAGATCGGCTAAAATATTGAGTAAAGTAGTTTTCCCACAACCGGAAGGCCCTAAAATCGCAGTAATTTTTCCCTCTGGAAATTCCAAACTGAAATCAGAAAAAACTTCCAGGGTTCCATAACTTTTGAAAATTTTTTCTAACTTGATCATCGGCTGCTTCCTTCATGGGAAGTCTCTTTCCAAGCTGCGAAAGGTAACTTTAATAAATAATCCAAAAGATAATCAAAAAATAACCCTAAAGCTATCACCACTAAAGTCCAGGCGAAAACTTTATCTGTTTGCAAATATACCCTAGCGGTATCCATTTGCGCACCGATTCCCCAAGCCGGATAAGCTAAGACTTCAGCTGCAATTAATACTTTCCAGGTAATACCCAGACCGGAGCTAATCCCAGCGGTTAAGAAAGGTAATAAAGATGGTAAGTAAAGCCTTGTCAATTGGTACTTGTAACAAACCCGATAGGTGCGCACCATCTCGATTAACTGATTATCGACTGAACGGATACCTTCAATAATATTTTGCACTACAATTGGAAAAGCCATTAAAAACGCTACGAAGACCGGCACATTATCATGGCTAAACCAGATTAAGGCCAAGATAATGATGGACATCACCGGCGTGCTGCGGAGTAAAATAATCAGGGGGCGAAAAAATGCATGGATAGTCTGATGTTCGCCTGCGGCTATCCCAATGATTAGACCCAATAATAGCGCCAATCCAAACCCCAAAAACCCCCGTCCTAAGGTTGCTCCAAGATGATGCCAAAAATCGAAAGTGGCTACCAATGCGATAACCTGCCTCATTGCCTGTCCCGGTGTGGGCAAAATAAGCGGCAAGTGAATTAGGATGGCTGAAAGATGCCATCCTACTAAGATAACTAAAATAGCCAAACCGCCAAGCCAATTACGGTTGATAGAAAAAACCTTCATCCGGCACTTTTCCTCCCACTGAGTCCGGCGCAAATCCGACGAGCCGCTCCAGAAACCTTTCGATGATTTTCCGGTTTTTATAAGCATCATCGTATTTTAAATTGGTGCGTTTTAAACCTTTTTCAACCGAGAGTGCTGAAATTTGAACATATTTTTCCGCCAAGACTCCGGCTTCCTTAGGATTGGCATTCGTCCAGGCAATCGAACTGTTCAGTTCTTTCAAGAAACCACGCAATACCTCCGGATGTTCTTTGGCAAACTGTTTTCGCACAACGATGCAGGTTTGCGGATAGGTTGCACCCTGCTGCTCCACCCGTTGCCATTCCTTTTGAAAATCCAATATCACCTTCAGATGGGTATTCTTTTCCAGTACTTCCGTAACCCAAGGCTCCGGCATTGCGGCTAAGGTAATTTTCCCAGCTGCCACCAGTTGGGCGATTTCAACCGAACTGGAGATATATTGAATTCGGACATCTCTATCAGGATCAAGGCCGTTTTTGCTGATTAAATAACGTAGCAAAATATCGGAAATAGCTCCTTTAGCCGATACATAAATTTCTTTACCTTTAAGGTCTTTCCATTGGTGGATTGTCTTATCGCTACTTACAACATACATAAGGCCCCAGCCGATGATTGCCGCAACTTGGGCCCCCACACCTTTGTTATAGATCATTGCAGCAGTACTGACAGGTAACCCCGCGATATCGGTCTCTCCGGCGATTAATTTCCCCACAGCCAAATCAGGACTTTTTGAAATCTCAAAACTGGCGGGAACTTTTAAGATAGCGGATTGGTCCATCATATGCACCATCGCCAGGCCAATATTTCCAGCTAAGGCCGTTACCCTTACAGGCGACGGATTCTCGCCCCAAGCGGGTATCCATAACAAACCAGGTACAAGTATCAAAATAAGCATCATCAGAAACATTCGTTTATTCATAGCGTTGCACCTTTCGATATTTACAACCTATCTTGAATTATAACCCATTTTATAGAAATATTATAGTATTTACTCTTCAAACCCGCTATTGTTAATTACGTCCCAATACCAATATCCACTAAAAGTCGGGATCCACAATTATTTGTAAATCCCAATATTAGAGAAGCCAATAAAAACAGTACCGGATTGAATCCGATACTGTTTTATAAAAAAGGGACTATATCATCCATATGAGTTAAATCATTATTATATCTCATTGTCCCTCATATTCAAACCAATCAAAATCGGCATGATTTGAACGGGCCTCTCCGTTACTGGATGCGAATACTCCAATAAAAGTCCCGACAAATCCTCCGGCGACATCGGTACTCAAAATCCGTCCATTCACATTTTCTATCAATACTGTTTCGGCTTCTGAGTTATTCCCATACAAAAAATTATAATCCTGACCCCGGGCCATTATTTTTAGACAAATCCGGAAACCGGCAAACTTCTTTTCAGCCAAGACTGTTTCCAAGCCTTTTTCACATTTTATCAAACGGATTTGACTCCCATGCTCCTCCGGGGAAAATATCAATCCGAAACGGTATTGATATTCATTGCTTTGAATCAATACCAACCCTGCCTCTTCCCCCGGCTCAGGCTGAAATTTCATCACAGTTTTCGCTATAAAATCAATATGTTGCTGACGGCGGCCTATAAAAGCGGGACTGGCAAGGTCGGTCATTCGGACTGGTTTTACATATAACCGCAAATAACCGGGGCACTCACTTAAGCTCCAAAAAGCTTCCCGCGGTGTCCGCAGAAACTGCCAGCATTTCTTCAGGACCGGCGCTTCAAATTCATCCCGGGTATCCGCCGATTTCCACCGGGCTGGAGGTAAATTGGGGACTATATAGCTCTGTTCCACTCGGCCATTTCCAGGACTTGCCACCGGCCAGCCTTCTTCCCAAACGACGGGCAATAAAAAAGTTTCCCGTCCCAAATTGCGGTAATACCCTCCATAGGGCCGTGAACCCAAGGCCACCATCCACCATTCGCCGTTCTGGGTTTGTACCAGATCGCCATGCCCCACATTTTGAATGGAGTAAAACCTTCCAACTTGCCGGTGACTCAAAATCGGATTTGCAGGATTTCCTTCATATGGCCCCGCTATATTCTTGCTGCGGGCAACTGTAATAGCATGATAATAATCAGTGCCACCTTCAGAGATTAATAAATAATACCAGCCATTTTTAAAATATAAATGGGGTCCTTCCGGCCAGGCCACATTCTGTATAGCCCCTCGCCATAAAGGAACAGATTCACCGGTTAACTTCATCTGCTTTAAATCCAGCTCTTGAAGCCAAATCTCCCAATTTCCAAAATATTTGGGGCCCTCGGGAGCCGGCCTGGTTCCTACACAATAGGTCTTCCCATCTGAGTTGAAGAATAACGAAGGGTCAATTCCAGGTGCATCGGGTAGCCAATACGGATCGGACCAAGGTCCAGCCGGATCACTGGCAGTCACTATGAAGTTGCCACCCTTACTGATATTGGTGGTAATCAGATAGAAAGTTCCCTGATGATAACGGATGGTTGGAGCAAAGATTCCCTCGGAATGACCCACCTCATCCAGATCCAGTTGGGATGGGCGATCCAATGCATACCCCAGCTGTTCCCAATTAACTAAATCTCGGCTATGAAAAACCGGTACACCTGGAAAATAAGCAAAAGTTGAAGTAACTAAATAATAATCCTTACCCACTCGGCAAATGGATGGATCCGGATAAAACCCCGGTAAAATTGGGTTATGAAAGGTTGATAGGCGCAATGATATTGCTCCCTTGTTCTATTTTTTAGTGCGCCGTTCCAGGAACCTCGCGAACCACCATATTGTCGACATAATATTCAACTCCGGGCTCAGGCCCCTCGGTATATAATTGTAAGGTTTCTAACTCACCGCTGACTTTCAATTCATAAAAACCGCTGATAAGGGTCCAATCTCCGTCGGAAACCTTTTTTGAGTCAATCCAAGTATAATTATCTCCCTTTTCATCAGTCTTTTTAATGCTTACCCGTACACCATCGCTAGCTTTATTCTTCAATTTGATCCAGGCGGATATTTCATATTTATAGCCGGGTTTCATTATAGTAATCAAATCCTGTGCAACTCCTTGCCAGGATTCACTTCGGTTTGTAATCAGAACACAGTATGTTCCGGTATGGGAAGTTTTATTGGTAACCGTAATCTTACTGGGTCCGCCAAAATTAAACCATCCAGCTGCAGTTCCATCTTCAAAACCCGGATTGATCAACAATGAAGGTTCTTGACCCCAGCATAATTTACCGTCAATATAACCGGCCGCCCCTTCCCAATCTGCCAAAG
>JAEZKW010000337.1 GCA_023415375.1 Bacillota bacterium | reverse complement strand
CTGTTGGTACTTTTTCAGGTCAGGTCAATAAAAGTGAGCAGATATATAGTCAAGCTGATTTTGATAAAAGTAACCTTCAAGATAAAATCAAGCGGGATGAAAAACAGATCCAGAATAAAACCGATGAGCAGAAAACAGAGTTTGCCGACCATGGCCGGGGGCCTAAATATAATCAGCTTCAAATGGAAATTGATGAACTTAAGGCCGAGCAAGCCGAATTTGAAACCAATTTGAAAAATGCTTCAATGATAACCATTAACGGTGAAAAGAGCGTCTTTGATAGTATGCACGATATGATCCCGAAAGTACCGGCTAATTGGTTTAAAATGGCTTTCTTTGCCGCTTTGATGCTGATGATTTATACTGCTTTGATACTTACGCCGTGGAAGGTAGATCCGAAGATATTAAGTGGAGATGAAACGACTAGTAACGACAAAGCCAATGTAACGCCGCCCGTAACAGAACATAAACACCGTAACAATGTAACGCCTGTAACGGATGATCATGTAACACCAGAGCCGGTAACGTATGATAGTGAAATGTGTATTTGTGGGTGTAACCAACCGAGACGGGATGGAAGTAAATATCATAGTGACGCTTGCCGGGTAAGGGTATTCAGGCAACAGAAAGCAGAGCAGAATGCCAGAATTAAAAATGAAGGGGTGAGGGTGTTTTGAGAACCGATTTATCAGGCCGTAAATTTCGTTTACTCGTGGATTTGCCAATCGAGAAAAAGCACGGAGCAATTAAAGACGCTGAATTTGTTTGTACTGAAAATGAATTATGCCGAGGCGGACGGATATTTTTCATAGGAATGTCTGGCGAAGAGTGCGCCGCCTTTCCTTATGAAGTTGAGTTTATAAATGAAACCCCGGCCAGTGAGTGACCGGGGTAAATTTTTGCAGGAAAATCCAAATTTTGAGCGAAAACATAAAAATTATCCAAAATTTGGAGGCGATTGATTTGAAAAAGATATTAATAGTATTAACGGCGTGTCTGATTTTAGGGGTGACAGTGTTTGCGGACGAAAGTTATGTTGTACGATCAGTTAACTGGGGAATGACCAAAGATGAGGTTACAGCATCGGAAGGGAAACAGCCGGATAAGACCAAGGGCCAAACCATAACCTACAGCAATCAGATGCTCAATGATAATCTACATTGCCAAATATCTTATACTTTTAAAGACGATAAATTGGTTATGGCCCAATACCATACGTTTTGGGCAAAAACAAGTTCCGGAGAATTTTGGAAGATGGGTTTTGCGCCAGAAGAAAATAGAAACACAACCACAGATGAGGTTGATATTAGGCCTTATGATACTTTATTACAATTGCTAACGACCAAATATGACCAAACTGAGCAAATAGAAACATGGACTAACGAAACCTACAGGAATCAGGCATCATCTATTGGTTACCATGTCAAAACCGGTCATTTGTCATTATCGGATACCTGGATCACCGACAAAGCCGTAATTTGCTTAACTGCTACAAAAGGCAATCTTACATTCCACATTTATACAAATTTAACCTATTATGATCCCGACTATTACCAATCTTTACAGGTTCAAAAACCTGCTGCTACCGATATCAAAGGACTATAATTTTTAACCCCTCTAAACCAAAGTAGAGGGGTTATTTTTATCATCATATGTCGAATTTTAAAGGAATTTGTTGCCAAAAAAGGATGGAAAATTGCTAGATGATGGGTTATGATGATGTTACAGCAGGTAAAAGATGGTTTTTATTTATTTCTTTTTATTGGGTTTAGGATCGGGCTTGATCGGATATTTTTCCATAGCAAATTTAAGTAGATGAATTATTTCTTCAGACGGGTTGCGAGTTTCTTTTACCGCCAATGATTCAATATCATCATACATATCTAAAGGAAATGTTATAGTTTTTTGTCGATGTGTTTCGGGATTATACGGCATATTAATACTCCTGTTGATGTTTGTTGATGTCCGTTGATTACCCATAAAAAAAAGAACCCCTTATTTGGAGTTCCGTTCATCTTCTTCAATGGCCTGTGTAATTAGCTGTAAAATAAATGGTGAAACTTTTTCACGGCCAGTCTTTTTTTTAGCGAGCTCAGGTAATTTATTATAAATGTCCCAGGGTATTAAAACAGGGACTCGCTTAAACTTTTCGTCTAATTTATCCGGCAAAAGATTACCCCCGTTTCAAATGTGCATAAAATGTTCAAATTATGTGCTTTTTATGGTATAATAATTTTGAGGTGATGAAATCAGATAAAATATTGTTCTTTACAACTAAATAGCTTTATAAATACGTCGAGGATGTCCACCCCGCCAAGAGTAACATCCTCCAGAAAATGAGCCTTCATATGAAGGTCTGCTTTGCTATTACAATAATAGCACATATTAAGCACATTAGTCAACTATAATTTTCCATCAAGATTTTGTATTTATAATCTTATAACTGCACTAAAGAAAAAATGTCAAGAGGTCAAATTAAAAATTTTAGTAGTATAATAGAACATATGTTCGATTGGTGTTCGAGTTTTAAAAAATGCAAGGAGGATAGGCACAATGTCCCAATGTTCAAAGCAATTCATTTACGCTAAATGTGATGAGGTAGAAAAAGAGTTAAAATCAAATCCTGAATACATCACGATAAATACAGCCATACAGAGAATTGGGATATCTAAGGAGTTGGATGATTTAATCACGCAAAAAATGACTTTAGTTGAAGAAATATTCTTGGAAGCAGGTTTAAATATCAAAATAACCTAATATACAATAAAAAGCCCTCTTTTAGAGGGCTTAATTCTTTAAAACTCAATAATGATAAGTATTTATAAAGTTTGTGGCTATTTTGTGGCAAATCCCGCTTTTAAAAATGGTAGAAAGTATGGAGCTGGCGAGAAGAGTCGAACTTCCAACCTGCGGTTTACGATACCGCTGCTCTGCCATTGAGCTACGCCAGCAATGAATAATATTATTGTACCATGTCCCACCTACGAAATCAATGAAATCGATAAAATCATGAAAAAACTTCCAGGGTAGCCTAGAAGTTATTAGCGTTTGGAGCGGGCGACGGGATTCGAACCCGCGGTCCTCGGCTTGGGAAGCCGATGCTCTACCACTGAGCCACACCCGCATTGTACAAAACATTATACTCTAAGTAGTTTAAAAAATCAAGACCAAATGGAAGGAAAATGTTGACTATTATTGAACTAAACGGAGAGAAAAACCCTCGGCTTTAGTCGGCTGGAAGCCGGCTCGCCAAAAAGTTGGCGCAGAAATCTACCGGCTTTTAGCCGCTAGCAGTTTAGTTTCCTTTAACTGTATATGAACAATTGGTGAAAACCGAAAAAACATGATCGATAAAAAAGGATTTTTGGTTCTCTGGTCGAAATTCATAATCGTATTGATTAATCATATATTTAGGTATGATAAGTATCTAAATTAACGACTAGGAGGGGTCTTAATGAGCTACAAAATAAGTGACGATTGCATCAGTTGCGGCGCTTGCCAACCCGAGTGTCCATCGGAAGCTATTAGCGAAGGTTCAGATAAGTATGTTATCGATCCTAGCAAATGCACTGAATGTGGAGCCTGTGCTGATGTTTGCCCGGTTGGAGCACCAAGTCAAGGCTAAAGGATTTAAAAAGCCCCATAAAGGGGCTTTTTTTATATCCATTTCAACATAAATGCCCTAAGTGAATGACCATTATTGAAGCAAAGAATTAACTATCTGATTGACCAACTTACCGTCAGCCCTTCCTTTAACCTTTGGCATCAATACAGGCATGACTTTATTCATATCTTTTTTACTTGATGCACCGACCCCAGTAATGACTTCTTCAATAATTTTTCGTAATTCGGCTTCCGATAATTGGGCCGGCAAATATTCTTGAACGATTTGGATTTCTTTCTGAAGGGTTTCTACAAGATCTTTACGGCCTGCCTTTTCAAATTCAACAATGGAGTCATTCCTTTGCTTTGCTTCTTTGGCTAATACTTCAATAACTTCTTCATCGCTTAACTGGTGTCCACGCGCTATTTCAAGATTCATAACTGCCGCTTTGACTAACCGGATTACGGATAGCCTAAGAGTATCCTTGTTTTTCATAGCAGTCTTTAAATCTTCTTGTAGCTGTTCTTTTAAAGTCAACTTAAATTCCTCCTCCCAGAGATTAACATCAATACATTTCTAGAAGGGGCAGGGATCTCCTGCTAAATTTTTATGGTAATCTAAAATGAGAGCGCTTACTAAATGTGAGCTCTTACTGAGCAAAAGAGTGTTTCCCTATTTTTTGAATAATGCGGCGTGTCCAAACATAGGACGTAGGAGACGTTACTTTCGCAGCATTATAGAAAAAAAGAGCGCCTCCGGAAGGATCCCACCCGCTCAATGCGGCCCGAGCCGCTTTACGGGCTGATTCTGTCGGTGGTTTATTGATTTGGCCGTTACTTACTGATTCAAAAGCATGAGGTTGGTAAACAACGCCGGCTATCGATTTAGGAAATTTAGCATTTTGAATTCGATTCAAAATCACGGCCCCGACCGCAACCTGTCCGAGGTAAGGCTCAGCACCTGCCTCCGCCTGGATTACCCTAGCCAGTAGTTCACTTGCACCGCTGGAGCTGGTAGTTCTCGGGGCGGCTGAGACATTTCGCAAAAAAGCAAAAACCCCCGAAAAACCTCCGATGATAAGAAGAACAATGATGAGCCGCCTATAAATATTTTTCATTTGGATCCACTTCCTCTGATGTTTTTTTTATTATTCCTTTATCGGAAGTAGAAAATACGAGGGCGCCAAAATGTTATTAATAAAAGAAAAGGGAGTATTCATACATTCAATTTTTCCAGTATCTTTTTGAGTGTATTTTCGGTAGGCATTATCACCATTTGAATCCGAATCTCTAAATTGGGTATTAAATATTCAAAGTGAATCAATAAACTATCTACGACATAGACTTTGGCCGAGTAAGCAAGGGCTCGGTCCATTTCATTGACACGGGTCGGGGGAGTGAACCACCATTTTAATGAAGTCTTTTCAGTTAGGGTACGCCAAAAAGCGTTGGATAAAATATTGACTAATTCAGCTAAGAAAGAAATCTCAACCCGGTTAATATCGCTTAGAGTTTTAATTTTTCGGTTCCCGTTGATTTTATCAACGAAAAAGATAGCGTCGGATTCACGGAAAAAAGTATAAATCTCGCCGCTAATTTCCCCTGAGAAACGCATATGATAACCAAGGTGATTAGAATAAAACAGTTTAATGCGCTCAATCATCATTGTCAATGGAAGGAAAGAAAGGCAATTTAAATGGATATCATTGTAGCTTCCCAAAAAGTCTCGAAGAGAGTTAACAGACTCAGCGGCTCCTCTTTGAGCAACCTCATAGAGTTTTTTAATTTCCTGGGGAGGTAAAAAATAATTTTCTTGAATGCTGGCTTCGTTTTGTTCGATGGCGATGTTAGACATGAGAAAACGCTCCTTTTTAATTCTAATTCGTTATGAGTCGAATTCAGATAAATTAGATTCGTGGTTTGATATAATATTCCTTTATCGATAATCAACAAAATTAAGCGATATTTAACGGATTGTTGCTATAATTTATCGTGACGGTAAAATTTAAATCATTGGCGCATTAGGCTGCCGGATATAAGCGAATTATGTAATTTTTTAAAAGATTTTTTTGGTTCCAGCCGTTTCATTTGATATAATATGAACATGAAAAAATTAGATCAGACCCACTATCATCAGATAGCAAATACGCTGCGAACGACTTTAGGAGAACCTAAGGTCTTACATCAAAGCAGTCCTTTGGCTTATACCAATTCTGCTCTGGAAGTGCTGATTGCCACCATTTTAACCCAAGCGACATCGGATAAAAATGCACTCCGGGCATGGCTGGAATATAAAAAAATGTATACGGATCCAGAACAGGTATTACAAAATGGGGAGCAACAGTTATTGAATGTAATTCATTCCGCTGGATTGACAACCCAGAAAACCAAGACAATAATGGCAGTTTTGCAAGAGATACAAAAAACACTGGGAACATGTTCTCTTGATTCTTTGAAAGATAACCCTCAGCTCGCTTGGAGCTTCTTAAATCATTTACCCGGAGTAGGACCGAAAACAGCTGCCTGTACTTTGCTATTTGGCCTCGGTCTACCCAAATTTCCGGTGGACGTACATATCCATCGTATTGTAAGACGTTTAGGCTGGGTTAACGGGAAACTAAATCCGGAGCAAAGTCAGGAAATTTTGACATCCCAATTGCCTGTAGATTTATATCAGGATCTTCATATATTGTTGCTAAATTTGGGCCGCCGTTATTGCCGTCCGCATCAACCCCTTTGCCAGGATTGTCCATTAAATGGGCAATGTTCGAAATCGTTCTAGTTTACATAATGCAATTTTAAATGCTATAATGAAGCAAAAAGGAGCTTACCATGAAAAAAATTGGGATATTTTTAATCGTGGTTGGGCTGATGATGAGCTTCATGATTGTTACAAAAGGCGATATGCTACCCAGTCCGATTGGGTGTAAACCTTCAACGACCAGAGCCAACAATTGGATGAAAACACAAAGTAAAGCCCAACTGGTATCTTTAGTGAATCAAAATATCAACCAAATTCATAACTTAGAAAGAAATTTGGGTAAAACGGGTCAGCAGGGCTATAAAATTTATACAAGCGCCGAGAGTAAGCAATTGATCGATCGCTATCAGCAATTAGTATCTTTGTTAGATTATTTGAATCGAGGTAACTTGGATATTGACAAAAATCAATGGGAAGGTTATCGGTTCTCACAAAATGATAACTTACCCTATGGGCGAGAACAGGTTTCCCGGGCTTTGTCGGATTTAATCAAGAATAAGGTTCCCGGGGCTTTTTTGGCTGGTTTACGGATTTATATATTGCCCTATGCAATACCTGGTGTTAGTGGTTTGGGTGGACCGGGTTATATTTTTTTAAGCGCGCGAGACATTCATGAAGTTTTAATCGACAATCAGCTTCCGGTCACTTTGTATCATGAAATCGGACATCATGTAAACTTTACTTTTATGCCGAAGGATATTTCACATGGTGCAGCGTTATGGGCTAAATTTTTGAAAATACGCGGTGGGAGTTGGCATGGCCCTGGAGCTGTTAATACCAAGGCTTGGGGAAATTCTAGTGAAGAGACTTTTGCAGAGGATTTTCGGATGCTTTTTGGGAATGCTCAACCATATTTTGGAGATTTGGCTTTGGGAGATCCGCGTATAAATTCGTCAATAGCTGCCCGGGAAAAAGTGTTTTTGACCAATTTGAAAAATGAAAAGGTCCAAACTAAATATCATACACCCTGGATCGCCGAAGCAGGACTTAGATTCTGGCAAAATCAGAGCTCCATTTTATTTGGCGGTTGGGGATTGCTTGCCTTGTCGATTTTTTTTATTCGAAGATATAGGCATACCCGGGATGGCTATTCGTTTTTAGGGCAAACCAAATCAATTGACGGCTAAAAAGTGTCTAAAATAAAATCCAAACCATTTTATTCTTGGATGAATCCTATAATGATACTTTGGTCCTATTTAAAATGACTGAGACAGAACCGATATTGAAATTGGGGAATTATTTCATATCTTACGGAGGAAATATTATGGCAGCCAATGGTATGGGTTTTGATGAGGTTACTATAAATACCAGAGTTAATAAGGTGGTCGGTATTAAAAAATATCAACAAGTCAAGCAAGCTATGTCGCAATTTGATAAATTTCAAGAAGAATTCAACAAACAAATTTCTAAAGTAGACCACAAAATCAAATAAAAGAGTAGAGAAATATCTCGAAATCAAGATTAATATAATACGAATTAGAAATATTTATAAAACCAGGAGCTTAATCCATTTCTTTATGAGGGGATGGGAATTGGAAATTTAAGGATTGTAAAGAGTTCGTAATCAAGGAAGGAATATAAGGGAAATTATTGTATATAATCCTAAGTATGAGAAAGAACAATATGCTTAAGGAGGATTCACGGCAGTGAAAAAATGGTTGGTTGGCTTAATGGTTGTAGTGTTTACGATGACTTGTTCTTGGAGTATTTATGCTAATCCGGGAAGATTCGGCAACCCACACAAAGGTCCTCAAGGTGGGCCACCACAGGGTGGCCCTCAAGCAGGTCCGCAAGGAGGACCCCATGCTGGTCCTGATGTTCGTCAAAATCGAGAGATGCAAAATGATAGCCGGTATATTATTCATCGGACAGCACAGGCTATTTCTGAAGCACAGCGTGCAGCAGAGCGTGGACATAGACCAGCTGGTCTGGCCCGTGCGGTTTTTGCCCATCAACGTGCCCAACAACTTTATAAGAGCGGCAACTATCAAGATGCAATCTTCATCTCAATGCGCGCCCGTAGATTGGCATTTGATGTTATCAGGGCCAATCAAGTTAGAGTCCGTCCTGAATTTATGTGGGATCGGGTGGAGTCAAGGTATGACCACCAGGGACCCGGCGATGATGAGTTGGATCGCCGGATGGGTGGCGATAGGGGAAGAATGGGCAGAGATGACGATGCGGTTCGTATTAAGATTGAATTAAATTTTTGATGAATTGGTTATTATAGATTCAAATACCCATTTGAACGGTAAATTATAATTTGTATGGATAGAATGTTGAACGAATCAATGACAAAAAGCTGGTCCTAATAAGGGCCAGCTTTTTAATAATTTTCTAATTTGTAGAAACTACGGTGTCGCTATTACTTGTTACAATATTCGGAAGTTGGGCAATTAACATTCCCGACAGCATCAGCAGGCAACCCAGATAACCCCGGATTCCCAGATATTCATGCAATATAAATAACCCGCCGAGACTTGCAAATACACTTTCCATACTCATAATGATGGCGGCATGGGAAGGCTTGGCGTGTTTTTGGGCGAAAACTTGAAGGGTATAGGCAATACCAACTGAACAAAGGCCGCCGTATAGTATTGGTATCAATGCCATCTCTAGGCCGGTTAAAGTAATTTTTTCGAAGGCAAAAGCAGCCATCATACTGAGAAAAGAACAAGTCAAAAATTGAACGATACATAACTTCAGGGCATGAACTTTCTTCGTATAATAATCAATCACCAGAATGTGAGCAGCCCAGAAGAAAGCACCCAATAGTTCTAACAAATCCGATACTGTGATTGTAAAATTATCGGTTACACTCAATAGATACAATCCGATTGTTGCTAAAACCACACCAATCCATATGCTTAAGTGAGTGCGCTGTTTTAAAAAAATTCCCAAAATAGGCACAAGAACGATATATAATCCGGTGATAAAGGCGGCTTTTCCTGCGGAAGAGTGTATTAAACCGATTTGTTGTAAAGATGCTCCAGCAAAAAGGACGCTACCGGCAATGATACCGGCGAGTATGACCGGGGGATTTTTTGGCTTTATTTCATCATTTACCGGTTCAGGATTATGTTTTAAAGAAAAGATAAGAAGCGGAATTAAAGAAAAACCGCCTAAAGCGAACCTTATACCATTAAAAGTGAAAGATCCTACATATCTGGCTCCGACCCGCTGGGCGACAAAGGCCAACCCCCAAATTGCGGCGGTTAATAAAAGTAATAAATTAGAATGAACTTCTTGCTGCTTCATGATCGATGCTCCCTGCGCTTTTCAGTCATTTCGGTTTTAATTGATCCCAAGATAATTATCAATTTCCTGGGAGGCTTTGCGGGCTGCTTCCAAGGATTCACCCTTTTCTTCCCGATAATCCTTAATGATATTTTCCGTCCCTGAGGTTCGTTTCAGAACCCATACACCGCCACTCAGCACAACCTTAATGCCGTCGCCGATAACGAGTCGTTCAATAGAACGTCCTGCGATTTTTTTACCGTTTAAAAGGGATTTTACCCGACCGGGATCTGCGGCTAACTGGATGAGTCGTTTTTTCTTCTCAGGCTCTGCAGGAACATCTTGCCGTTCATATTGGTAGGGCCCATATTTCTTAACCAAATCCGCATAAAGGGTTCCGATATCTTTACCCGTCCTCGCCATGGCTTCCATCATTAAGAGTACAGCGGCGATGCCGTCCTTTTCGGTTACCCACAAACTCCCGTTCCGTCTTGGAAAAGACAACCCGGCGCTTTCTTCACCGGCCAGTACATATTTACCGGCTAGCAAACCCTCTACATAATGTTTAAAACCGACATTGACTTCGTAAGAAGGCCGGCCGTAATTTTTAGCAATTTCCTCAATCATATGGGTTGTCCCAATGGTACGGCCCACTCCCATATTGGCATTAAATCCGCGATGGGCAGCCAGATAATCAAATAATACGCACAAAACATGATTGGGATTTAAAATACCAGTGCTATCTTCGCCACCGAAACGATCGGCATCATTATCATTGGCGCCAATGAAAGGAACACCTAAAGTTTCCCTAATCCCTTGAACTGCTTTCATGACATATAGGGAGGATGGATCGCCACGCAATTTACCATCCCAATCATAAGAACGGCTTGAACAAGTCGGATCCTCATCGGACAATACAACTTCAATCCGAGTACCGTGTTTGGCATTAACCGCTTCATAGTAACCATGAGCTGAACCACCCAAGGGGGTTACGGCAAACTTCTCACTCTTGATAACGTCGAAATCGACGACACTTGCTAAATCATTGACATAGGGGGATAATAAATCGACTTCTTTAATAAGCCCTTTTTGGACTGCCTCCTGATACGAGATCCGTTTTATTTGCTCCGGGTGGTTTAAGTAATAATTTCCTTTTTCATCAATAGGCTTTGTACAGGTATTAGGCCCACCGTCCAGTCCGTTGCTTTTATAACCGGCATCTTCAGGAGGATTATGAGAAGCTGTAATAATAACTCCTTCAACTTTTTCATTTTTGGCAACATGGGCTAAAATGGTATGGGAAACAACTGGCGTCGGGGTACTCCTGCCTCCTTGATGAACCAATACCGGCATATTATTTGCAGCAAATACTTCTGCGGCGGTAATTTGGGCTAGATCAGAAGCAAAACGTACATCTTTACCCATGACAATTGCACCAAGGGGTTTGTTTCTCAGGTTATCGGGCAGATAGGGTCCAAAAGTTTCTTTTTCAGAACGAATATCAACCAGCCCCTGAGTAATCGAAGCTACGTGCGTCTCGGAAAAACCTCTTCCAGTATGCCCCCGGTGACCGGAAGTGCCGTTTTTAATGGGCTCCAAATTTCCTTCCGGGTGTTTATACCACTCAGTAATTTGTTCTTTAGAATAAAGATCTTCCTGGCGGGCTTTTTGGCCTGCCAAGATATGTACGGTTTTATCTGGCATTTTCATATGCCTCCTTTGTGCAGAAATCCATCGAATAGTAAATCGAAGTACAGATTGGTTATTAGATTTTTTTTATCAGAATCCTTTTAGTTTATAAAAAGAAATCTTTCGACAAAGTCTAAGTTTTATCATGGATTAAAAATCTATTGAATATACCTGGGTCCGGTAGATATTGTAAAAAATTTCTTGAGGCAGTAAGATAAGGAAAATGAAAACTACGGGGTGCGGAATTATGAATGATCTGCTTTTAAAACTGGAAAAATTAGGTCTCTCATCGTATGAAGCAAAAGCGCTACTAGCCTTGATGCAAAAACATCCGGCTAACGGATATGAAGTCAGTAAGCTGGCGAAGATACCTCCTGCCAAAGTGTATGAAACTTTGAAACGCCTTAAAAATAAGGGAGTTATCATTACGGATGAGCAGGTTGAGCCGGTACAGTACTACCCGATACCCCATGAAAAGCTAATCCATATGTTGAAACAGGACTATGTTTCAACGATTGATGCTCTAGAACAAGAGTTGCATGAGCTTCAGCCATTGCCGGATATCGATTTATCGTGGAATATGGAAGGCTATCAAACGGTGATTACCAAAATCATACAATTAATCGAAAAAAGCTCCGAAGTTTTAATGTTATCCATTTGGCCGGCGGAGTTTCAATGGGTCCGCCAGGCAGTGGTAGAGGCGCAAAAACGTGGTGTGAAAGTAATTATCGCTACATTTGGTGATTGCGGCCTAAGTGGAACAGATGTTGTTAACCTGTCCAAATGTGGTGAAACGTCCGAGAAAAGGTTGCATGCAAGATTAACAACTGTCGTTGCAGACTCTGATGAAGTAGTAATCAGTGAAATGGGTGAGTCTGATGCTACCGTCGGTGTTTGGACGGCTGTTCCTGCGATAGTACTCGTAGCCAAGGAATATATCAAACACGATATTTGGGGCAGCGTATTAATTGATACGTTCGGTGAGGAGAAATTTAAACAACTGTATTCCAAGAATGATTTATTATCATTCTTAATTCAAAATCGTTAGGAGGAATTGCAATGGCGGATTTAGTTATTCGTGCCAAAGAAGTTAGAGGACATTGTTCAGCAGGGATCAAGGTAGGTGATAAGTTTGTGTTAAGAGGGGCCAATATTTCATTAACGGAGAGTGATAAGATTTGTAGTTTTGCCCTCGCCAATCTTTATCCGGCTATTTTTGCCGCTAGACTTGGTCATGATTTGAAGAAGTTGGGATTGACTCAGAGAACTGTTCAATGTATTGATCCCGGCCCTCCAGAAAGTACCGGCGGAACTGTACTATTTGAGATCGAAACTTTGGAGGCCTAATGAAACCGGAGATGCTATCACCGACAAATCAGATTGGTATTATTGGGTGCGGCCATCTTGGTCGCACCCTGGCCAAAGTATTAATCGATCATCAATTTCCCAGGGAAAATCTAAAGATTTCATTTAGCGGTAATCCGGCGACTCTTGAAAGTATTCAAAATGCCGGTTTGTTTGAAAACATAGCCGATAACGATGAGATTTGCAGAAAGTCGAACATTATCTTCCTTGCAATAAAGCCGCAAGATCTTAAGGCATTGAAAAAAATGATTA
The DNA here is from genome assembly GCA_023415375.1 of Bacillota bacterium. GTDB lineage: Bacteria > Bacillota > UBA4882 > UBA8346 > UBA8346 > UBA8346. The sequence goes on along the minus strand of JAEZKW010000337.1, from coordinate 1,037 downwards.
TTTCGCAGGAAGCAACCTTAGTTTCTTGTATGGCCGGTGTTTCTACTGCTACTTTTCAAAGTGTTTTAGGAATCAATGCCGTTCGCATTATGCCCAGCGGTCCGGACACTATTCAACAAGGAAGAGGGATCGTAGCCCTTTTTCCCCACCATGAGCTGGTATCGGATATCCTATCTTTTATGGGTTTTGAGGTTTATGAAGCCGGCAGTGAAGAATGGTTGCATCCGTTTACCGCAGGAGTATGCCTTCCCGCTGCCCTTTTGGTTGCCAAGCAATTTAATTTAAAAATTGAAGAAGATATCAAAACATTAGAAAAAGAGTACTCAGGTTTGGGTTTTGGAGACATTTACCAGTGGGCGTTGAATGTAATGCCTGTATTGGAAAGTGAAGTTGAACCAGGTGAGTTTATACGGAAGATGATGACCAAAGGCGGTATCACCGAGGCAATTGTTGAAAGTTTACGCTCGGATAAGGATTTTTTAGAGGCCATTCATAAAGGTATTTACAGAAGCAAAGAAATCGCCGAGCGCACTCATTCATTACTTGATGAATTGTAGAAAATTCCTGTTTTTTCCGCTATCATCCCCAGCTGGTTTTATTGTAAGATGTAGGCAAGAAATAATAAGGAGCCACAAAAGGTAGTGGTAAAATGGGGGATATATGATGCGAAAATGGGTGATTGGTTTGATGCTTTTGGTTTTCCTGGTTACTGGTTCGGTCGGAATATATGCTAAACATTATCGGTTCGAAGGTGGACCCCATAGACAGTATTATGGCCCACCGGCCCGTCCAGTGCAGCCCGCCGAACGAAGAGATGCGGCTTATATTATCCATCGTACAGCAAATACCATTTCGAATGCACAATTTGCTGCTGACCATGGACACCAGTATGATGGTCTAAGAATGTCTATTGCGCATCAGCGAAGGGCCCGGGATTTGTATTGGGGGGGAGCCTATCGAGAAGCGATTTATCATTCTCTCAGAGCCCGGGATTTAGCTTTTCATGTAATAGCAATAAATCGGGAGAGGCCCCATCG
>JAEZKW010000327.1 GCA_023415375.1 Bacillota bacterium | reverse complement strand
CTTTAAATTATCAAGTTCTACGACTCTATTTTTAGGACTTTTCTCTGTATATTCACCGGCAAGGGATTGAATATCGTCTAATTTTAGATGCAAATGGACCACCTCCAAACCAAATATTTATCACCCTCCAGGAATAATAGGTGTGATTATTTCCGGTGTTCGACATATTCAACTATCGTACCGTCCAAATGCTTGACAGTCATATTAGTCCCTGTAGGGACTTCTTTTAAGTCTCTTATAACCATAGCGCCGTTTTTTATTAAAAAATCCCGAAATTCAGTAATTGAATCCACTAAAAATGTGGCTTTGGTATCGGAAAAGGGTTTCAATGCTTCATCGGTGCCGCCTAAAATTAATATATCTCCAACCTGTGCCAATACTAAATTAACTTGCTTATAGTCCAATTTCATGGTGCATTCCGTATTCAATAGCTTTTCATAAAACTCGACCGCCTGGTCTAGGTCATGAACATAAATCCGGCTTAAAATCTTTTTTACTTTCAAGATTATTCCTCCCGTAAAGTTACGGCTCCAGACAGATAAGCTTTACCATTGATTTCTATGGACTCTTGCTCATTAAAACGATCAATGGGCTCTTTTGATTCCGCCGGATAACCTATTGGTAAAATTGCCAGAGGTATAACGTGCTCCGGTAATTTTAATAACCTTTTTCCCCCCAGGATACGGCCTTCAAGGGGATAAACCCCAAGCCATATCGCACCCAGTCCTAATTCCACCGCCATTGGTAACATATTTTCCTAAATTACATTTCAATCTCCGTTTTAAATACAATGACTGCTACTCCGGCTATTTGCACTTCGACCGGTTGATAATTGACGATCTGTACTTTCACTTCAACTGTCCCCAATCGATGAATGGCTTCACCCTGTTTACCCTTAAAGCTAAACTCGTTTTTCGAGTTATCAACCAATCCATGGTGAACCAAATAGGCTCCTAAGGGGCCATTGGCATTCCCTGTGACCGGATCTTCATGAACTCCAATGGCTGGCGCAAACATCCGTCCATAAGTCAAAATGTCGTTAGAATCCGAATCCAAAGTAAACACAAAGTATCCATTACAGTTAATAATCCGGCTTAATTCCGATAGTTCGCTAAAATGAGGCGATAATTGATTTAGGCGCAACCGTTTTTTTATACCGATCATTACCTTCGAATGGCCTGTTGAAACAATTTGGATTGGACAATTCTCATTTAAATCGTCTTCCTCTAAATCCAAAGCTTTTATTATCTTCTCTTTCAATTCCCCGTCAAATACAGTACCAAATTCAATTTTTCCTTGGGTCATAAGCACTTTATAATCACTATCGCCTTTTACGATTTCAAATGGCAATATACCAATTTGGGTCCGCATCCGATACACTGAACTTCCCAAATTTTCTGCGACTGCTTTGGCATACATAGCGGCTATCGTAGCATGGCCACAAGTTGGGACTTCGGTTTTGGGGGTAAAATAACGAATAACTCCGTCGCAATCACTTCCATCCGGGGAAAATAAAAATGAAGTTTCCGAGTTATTCAACTCACGAGCGATCATTTGCATTTGCGTTTCAGTTAATCCATCCGCATTGAGAACCACTCCGGCAGGATTACCTTTAAAAGCTTCTTTTGTGAATGAATCGATTTGATAAACAATATATTTTTTCATAGGATTTTCCTTGAGAAACTACCTCTTTCTTAGTCTTTGAAGTTGATGACCAAGTCTGTGAGAGATTTTCGAACTTTATTCGGCGGAGATCCCTTAGCATAACCTAACGGTGTAAGTACAACCGGCTCAAGTGAATTATCCAAGTCCAACACGTCTCGTGCGGCCTCAAGATCAAAAGCGCCAATCCAACACGTTCCCAAACCCAAAGCAGTAGCAGCCAGGATAATGTGATCCATAACGATGGCGGCATCCACGTCGGAGTAATTTTTATTATCTTTTCGTACCCAGTTTTCTCCCGGAATGGAACAAACGCAAAGAATATAAGGTGCTTCAGCAAACCAGCCTTTAGGATAAATCCTTATTAAGTCTGCTTTTTTATCTTCCGTTTTTGTCACAATCACCTTAAATGCCTGCCGGTTGCAAGCTGTTGGGGCCAATTTAGCCGCCTCCAAAATCTGCTCAAGTTTTTCCGGCTCAACTGGGTCCGGGCGGTAAGAGCGAACACTATAACGTTCTTTAATGACTTTAAAAAAATCCATGGTCTTGTCTCCTTTTATTTTAATTCCATGAAACCTGTAGCGGATTTCGATCAACCAAACGCTGGTACCGGAATAAGGGGTATCCCGCCATCAACGCTCCGGCCAGCATCTTGTCTGCCGGAAGATTTAAAATATCCAGCAGCGGGGTATACCCGCTCAATGCACAATGTTGAACGAATCCCGCCCAACAGGTTCCTAGTCCGACAACAGGTGCAAATAGCTCAGCATAAGCAAGTAAATACGTAGCATTATTTCTGCCGATATCCCCTGCATCCCGGGAGCAAAGGGCAATAATCAAATGGGGTGCACCCCGTAAAATTTTATCTTTTCCCTCATCAACTTCCTGGGTTGATTTATAGGTGTTTTTAGAGTCGGTATTTACTTTTTTGATTGTTTGTTGCAGCCAATCGAATGTAACATCCGCTATTTGCCATAATTTTTCCCGATCACTGATGATCAGGAAGGATATTCCCTGTCTGTTACCCGCTGTCGGGGCAAATCTGGCTAAGTCCAGTAATTGTAATAATTTTTCTTGAGGCACTTGTTCTGGCCGATAATTTCGAATGGATCGGCGTGAGCGCAAAAAATATGAAGCTTGCTCAACACTAAGGGAAAGTTCACTCTTGAGGGGCAACTGATTTTCGAGTGGTGTCCGTCGGTTATCCAGTGCGGCATTGGGGCAAACCGCTACGCAATGCCCACAACCAATGCAAGATTCAGCATTTATTTCTTCAGGACCTGATTCCTTCATCGTAATAACACCCACGGGGCAAACGGCAGCACAAGTGCCGCATTGAATACAATTATTTTGCTTAACGGATAAAATCCCCATCCAATAACCCTCCGTCAATTGTAATAAAATCAATATGCCTGTACGAATAACTCTCTAACTTCTGAAAATTATAAAACACGATTGTTTAAAAACTTTAAGACTTTGAACGGACTTGTTTTAAGAGTTTAGCCATATTTCGGCCCAAGGTTTGAAAAGTCTGAATGCCCTCTTCATCCTTTTGGACATCTCCCGGTTCCAGAGATAAAGTCATATTCCAGTAGCTGGAGCTCGGAATGATCATTTCAGCAATCCCGAAAAAAAAGTTGATGGCTGAGTATGTAAAGGTTGAACCGGCGCGTCGCACCGAGACTACAGCAGTTCCAACCTTGCCTCTTAGTAAGGAGCCACCATTCGCCTTATTAACAAAGCCACAGCGATCGATTAACGCCTTAACCTCGGTTGACACATTGCTAAAATAAGTAGGGGAACCGATAATGATCCCATCAGCTTCGTTTATTTTCTGGATAAAAGCGTTCATCTCATCATCCTGCCTGATGCACCGGCAGTCTTTTTTCTCATAACACTTCCCGCAAGCCATACAACCAAAAACCTTCCGCCCTCCCAATTGAATAAGCTCCGTTTCGATGCCTTCCTTTTCTAGTTCTTTAAAAACGATTTGAATACTTTGAGCAGTATTTCCATTTACTCTGGGACTACCGTTAAATGCCACGACTTTCATCCGCGTCACTCCTCATTTTAATTTTTTATTCTCTAGTAAACAAACTCCGCGTTCTTCATAGCGCGCGCAAATGCACTGATTAATCTAGCAAGTTAGCTTTCCAATTCTTGCCTTGTTTGATATAATCATAGATATTACATGAACGAAAATCAAGTACCCACTTTTTTGTATTATAGTATCCAAAAGGGACCTATATACAATTCTTTGCTTTAAAAGGAGGTTATGATCATGATTCAATTTCGAAATACCAGTTATCAATGTTCAATGGAATTAACCCTGGCGCTGATTGGTGGTAAGTGGAAATCCTTGATTCTCTGGCGGTTAGGTGACAATACGCTCCGTTTCAGCGAGTTAAGAAAGAGCCTGCCCCAAGTCACACAAAAAATGTTAACTCAACAATTGAGAGAGTTGGAGGAGGACGGTCTGGTTTACCGTCATGTATATACCCAAGTCCCGCCCCGAGTTGAATACTCGCTGACTCCGGCTGGAAAAAGCATTTTGCCGATTCTCAATTCCATGTGTGAGTGGGGTTTACATTATATTACTTCTTTAAAAAAAGAAAATGCCAATAATTTAGTCACAACCCCGGAATTTGTCAAACCCAACTCAACTACCAGCGACTGAAAGCCGGTGAGTTCTTGCGCCAACCTTGGCTGGCACAGAACCGAGGGATTCAAACCCGAAGGCAACAGCTATGCTTAAGCTTAGCTTGCATAGCTTTGCATTCGGCTAAAGTCGCGTAAACGCGCAGGGTTTGCATCCCGTAGTTGAGACAATCCAAGGGATAAAAAATGATTCATATTCAAAGGAATTTCAAATGTTCGATTACGATACAAAAGATGGGAGTCGAAGAAAAAGCGAAGGAGGTACTAAAAACTTGGCTATCTCAGCAATTGATAATAACCAATCTTTTTTTTCTCGAATTTTACCATTTAAGTCCAAGAATGTTGCAGCCTCAACTCAAAACAAAATCTCCAATGCCGATGGAGACACTTTGAAATTATCGGGTAATACTCCAAATGTTGCACCCAAAACGACAGTTTATACAGCACCAAAACCCGTCGCATCATCGAGCAACCCTACATTGAAGGCCACCAATGGTTCTAGCGCTGATACTCACTTAAAAAAGATACCGGTAGCTGTAAAATAATCTTAAGTTGTGGTACGGATAACACCGTTAGCAACACGGATGCATTAAAAGTAAGACTGTAGCCTTAAGAGGATTGATAATGTAAAATAAAACTACTTTACTCCGTACTACGTAACGCATAGTGAGAGTGAATGTACAAAACTATACTCGCTTGGACACTATTCGTCAAGATAACGAACTTAACTCACTCACCTTTGACTCCCTCCCAAACATATAAATTTTTAAAGTAAAAGACGATGAACAACCATCGTCTTTTACTTACTTTCATATAATTATGGCTGAGGATGTTCCGGTTTAGTCCTCTGATCGAAAGGTGCCGGCAGTTGGAACAAGGTCTCTTTTATTTTGTCAGCCTGCTCTTGACTAATCACGCCATCTTTAACAAGTAAACTCAAAGGATCATGCCTTTCACCTCTTACGGGATCATCTTTATCATGTCCCCGACCCGGTTTGCGGTTTTTCATTTTATCAAAATCATCACAAAAATATTTAATTATACTATCTTTCTGTTTATCAGTGATTACTTTGGAGCTCAGCCATAACCTTTGGGTCCATCGGCATTGCATCCTTCAATGCCTTCCCAAAATATTTGATAATTCTCCCCTTTTGCTCCGCAGTGATTACGTTTACCGCAATCAACTCATCGAGCGCTTTCCCAAATTCCTCATCCATTATCGCCAGCCCTACCGGTAGCGCTCCTGGTGCTCCCCAAGCTCCCCCTACAGTCGGAGGGGTCTGGATATCTGTACCAAATGCCATTCTGGTAATTCCAAACAGTAATAACCCGACCATGATCATGGCCCAAAATTTTTTACCTGTCATCGAGTCAACCTCCCATGATTTTTCTAAATTTCTTAATTGTATTCTAAACAAGCTTTATGTTGATCCTGTGAACACTAAGTGTATTTACTGTGATAATCACATCGGTAATACTTTCACCGACTCGTATAGCACTTTGAATTTTAATCCATAATAAATTCATATAACTTAAAATGGAAATTAAAGGAATCTCATGTACCACCGCCCAAAACGCCGTATATTCCGAAAAATGCTTCAAAAAATTGAACAGATTAAAATGGAGTTTGCAGAGGAAATCTCTAGGCCAGCCAATATTTCAAAGCAGCTCCAAAGCAATCTGCAGAAGATTAAAAGCGCACTTCATTCCAGTACAGATTTAAAAATCCGAGATTTTACCGTCGGTATCAAAAACAATCCCAAAGCAGCATTAGTCTTTATTGATGGACTGGCTGATAAAAAGCAAATCGAATGGAGTATTTTACAACCCTTAATGGATCCTCCGCCCGAAGAAATAACATTGTCCTCCCAAGAGGATTTATTGGGGCACATTATGACCCAGCTCATTACGGTTGGAGATGCCAAAGAGCTGGTTACTTTATCCCAAGTTATTGAAAGCATACTGAAAGGCAACACAGCCCTGTTTGTCGATGGGATTTCATCTGCGATTATTATTAGTACCCCGGGCTGGGAAAAACGCGGGATTGAGCAACCGGCTTCTGAAGTTAATATCAGGGGTCCACGGGAAGGTTTTGTCGAAACGCTCAGGACGAATACAGCCATGCTGCGCCGAAAAATTGGCCATCCCGACTTAACATTGATCTCTATGACTATCGGCCAAAAGACCAAAACCAATGTTTGTATCGCCTACCTAAAAGGAGTAACCCCCGATTCGCTGGTAGTAGAAGTCGAACGCCGGTTAAAACGTATTAAAACTGATATTATTATCGGTGCCGGCGGACTTGAACAATTCATTGAAGACAATCCATTTTCTCTCTTTTCAACTGTTGGTTATACTGAAAGGCCTGATGTCGTATCGGCTAAAATATCGGAGGGCAGGGCCGCTATTTTGGTAGACGGTACTCCTGTTGTCTTGACAGTGCCCTTTTTATTTGTAGAGAATTTTCAATATCCTGATGACTATAACTTTCATTTTATTTATGCGACTCTTATTCGTTGGGTTCGTTATACGGCTTTTTTAATCAGTTTTTTAACGCCTCCATTTTATGTGGCACTTACTACTTTTCATCAAGAGATACTTCCTACACCTTTGATTATTGCAATTGCTTCTGCCAGTGAAGGAATGCCCTTTCCAAGGGTCCTCGAAGTCATTGGAATGGGATTAATGTTTGAAATCATCCGTGAAGGCGGAATCCGGCTGCCAAAACCCATCGGACAAGCTATCAGTATTATGGGCGCTCTAGTAATCGGCCAGGCAACTGTTCAGGCTGGATTTGTCAGTGCCCCCACAGTGATTGCCATAGCGATTACAGCCGTAACCACCTTTGTATTTCCAAGCTTAGTCGATGAAACAACCCCGCTGCGGATTCTAATTGTCATTATTGCCGGCTTTCTAGGAGCATTTGGCATTTTGATCAGTGTTCTTATACTACTAATCCATTTGGCATCGCTCCGTTCCTTTGGTGTACCTTACCTTTCTCCGATTGTTCCAATCAACCTACGCGGACTTGGCCAGGATGTCCTCATCCGGGCACCCTGGTGGATGATGTGGAAGCGGCCACTAAGCATGGCCCAGGATAAAGAAAGACAGAAATTTCGCTTAATACCTCATCCTCCAAAGGAATCCGGGGGAAAATCCGACTCATGAAATCCTATTTATCTCGTTTAATCTTTTTATTGCTCTTGTTAACCGTCCTTGTATGCATGGATGGTTGTTGGAACTACCAGGAGCTTAACCAATTAGCCATCGTTTCCGGAGTGGGAATTGACTCCGGGAAAAAATCCGGTGCTGTGGAGTTGTCGGTCCAGATCGTCAAACCGAGTGAAGTCAAATCAGGCGCAATGAGTGGCGGGGGTGGAGGAGGCGGTGAAACCAAACCGCCTTTTGTGGTCAAATCCAAAACAGGTAGTACAATCTTAGATGCGGTAAAAAACTTTACTTCGAATACAGATCGCCGATTATACTGGCCGGATAATCAAGTGATTATTTTCGGTAGGAAGCAAGCTGAAAGTGGAGTGGCTATGCCCCTTGATTTTTTTGTCCGTGATAATGAACCCCGCCCGACAGTTTGGATGGCAGTCGCAGACGGGAGAGCCGCCGATATTTTAAATGTCCCTGGAAACTTAGAAAAAGTCTCTGCGATGGAAATCGGCCAGTTAATTAGCGCCCAAAATCTCTCATCTAAAAATGTCGGGGTCAATTTGCAGGATTTTATTAGCTGCTTGCTTTCGAAAACAACGGCCCCTATTGCTACAATCATCAAAATTGATCAAGCGAAAAAGCAAATCAATTTGTCGGGGACCGCTGTTTTTAAAGGGGATCACATGGTTGGTGAGCTCAATAACTATCAAACCCGCGGTTTATTATGGATCCAGGGAAAAGTAAAGCAAACTGGGATGATCATCAATGTGCCGGGAGGAAAGGCCGGGCTTGAAATCATTCGTTCACGGACTCGGGTAAAGCCGGTGCTTTCCAAAAATAATTTAAAAATTAAAATCGACATTTGGGATGAAGCCAACCTTGACTGCCTGATGAGTCCGAAAGAATTAACCAAACCCGAGATGTTGAAATCATTAGCCCGGCGTAAAGCCACGGCTATCAAGAATGAAATCCAATCATTTCTCAAAAAATCCCAAGAGCTGAATGCCGATATTTGCGGCTTCGGCGACCTAATCCACCGCCACTATCCTAAAGAATGGCGCAACCTGAAAACTAAATGGGATCAGATCTATCCCGAACTAAAGGTGGAGATAAACGTTAAGTGTGTAATTCGGTTAGTGGGATTAACGATTCCGCCCATAACACCGCCGGCAGATTAAAAATTACCTGGGTGAGGGAACCTATGAATATTGAAAATGGAAGAATTTCCGGTTTACAATTTTCTTCTTTAATCATCGGCTTTATTGAAGGTTCGATCATACTGACATCATTTGCCTCCAATATTACCAAACAAGAGACTTGGTTGGCGATACTGACCGGCCTCTTATCCATAGCCCCTTTTATTTATTTTTACACTCTCCTGGCTAAAAGGTTTCCCGGCATAAACTTTGCCCAAATAAATCGTTTGATTTATGGCCCTTATATAGGTATCTTCATAACGGTTCTCTATCTTTGTTATTTTATATTAACACTATCCTTTAATATCCAGGACTTGGGGAATTTCTACACGGTTTTCTTTATGCGGAATACTCCCATTGAAGTTTTTCTAATTATCTTTACTTTAACTTGCGCTTATGTAGTATGGCACGGGATAGAAGTATTGGCACGGGTGAGCCAAATCATTGTGCCTATTGTTCTCTTAGTGGTTTTAGCTGCTACCTTCCTGCTGTTTCCCCAGATGAACTTCAGCAATTTACTGCCTCTTTTTGATTTACCAATTAAAGATTATATTCACGGCACCCAAATTATTGCCGCCATTCCATTTGGAGAATTAGTCGCCATTCTTACCATTACTTTCGCCTTAAATAATACTTCGCATATATCCAGGAATACCTTGGTTAGTTTATTTTTAGGAGCCTTATTACTGGTTATCATCACTATTCGGAACACAGCAGTCCTTGGTAATACTGAAGCCTTCCTTATTTCCCCCTCATATCAAGTTGTCAGACTGATTAATATCGGATTTTTATCAAGAATGGATATCCTGTTTGCATTAATTCATACTTTTGCTTTGTTTCTGAAATGTAGTATTTTACTTTATGGTATAATCCTGCTTCTATCTCAATTGCTCAAACTCAAAACTTACACTCCGGTTATCTTCCCGATCAGCTGTATCCTTATCATTTTGGCGGTTATTGTATATCCCTCAATAGCAGAACACATCAAAACCTCTCAAAAAGCCGGAATCATGTTTGGATTTCCCTTTATTTACATCATTCCATCGCTGAGTTTATTGATTGCTAAAATCCGCAATTTACGAAAGAAAGGAACCCAGTAAAGAATGATTTTTGTCTTAATACCCCTTTTTATCGTGGTTGGGATTTTACAGATTTCAACCCTTGTTAAAAAACGATTCTGGCGAGAATTAATTGTTTTTTCTACTCTTTACATCATTGCGTTTGGTTTAAGTCTGCTGTATGTTTCCGGAGTCCAGTTACCCAGTCCCATGCAGGCAATAAAGTATGTGATTGAGGATATTTTACACCTTAAATATTAATCATCTAAAAGTAAAAAAGCTGTCTCATCGGTTATAGAGTAAACCTTTGATACAGCTAATTATTATTCATTAGTTTATATAATCAAAACAACGGCTGAAATTTTATTTCCCCGCTTTATCTTTATTGTGTAAATAAGCCCAGACAATATCATTGACTTTTTCAGTATACGAACAGGTAATTTTTAATTCCGGAATATTGGGACCACCAAAATATACTCCCGCTCCCTGCGATCCCGGGGTTCCAAACAACCCTCCGGCAGGAGACGGCGTTGGTGCCGGAGTGGCCCATGGATCAGGCTTATCCCCAGGTTTACTTTTGGGATCCAATACGCCTATTTTAAATTTATCACAAAGTTTGATTCCGTTATATAAAGTGGCTGTAGCGGACATGAAAACCGGAGTGGTTCCCACTTCCGACAAATTGCCATCTTCATCAACAATATAAAGAACAACATTAGTGGGTTTATTGTTCAAAGTTCCGAAAAGAGCCCTTCTTTTTTTGATATCACACTCGATTTTAATAGATTCCACATCATTGATACCGCTTAAATCCAGTTCCCAAGACTTTTCAGAAGGAGGCAGCATGTACGACTTCGGGCTAATTTTCATTTCTTGAACATATTTCTTATATAGATCATCGAATTTAGTGTTTTCTCTGGTACTTGGTACTCTGGCATCCGGGTCCAGCTTACGAACCATTGCCAACTGCTCATTAATTTTGTCAACCGCGGAACGGCACTCCGATAATAGGTCGAAACTCAGATTGGAATTAGAGGTAATATAATTCATGAAAGCCAAGTGTTTATCCCATTCATTGGCCATATTCATATAATCGGTAATGTTATAAAAAGAGTCGTCCGGACGGTTATCAACATTGGAATAGTTCTTTAATTCCCAGGTAATTATTTCAGGAGGACCACCATTAACCCTTTTTACTATGTCTTTAAAATCATCATTCGTGTAAGGACCTGAACTATTATAAATATTTGTTCCGTATACAGTGCTTCTGACATTTGCATCCGCCAATCTTTCACCGGCAAATGCCGATTCCTGGGCTGACAACCGGACCCCGAATATTTTCTTCAGATTAAGCTCCATTGCACGCTTAATCGCATTTTTGGCTCGGCTCGAATAGGATGAAATATCAGTAATATCGGCCTGGTAAATCACAAAGAACATTCTTCCAAAAGTTACTGCACTGACATACTTGTCACCAAAGGTTTGAAAAAAAATCTTGGGATTGCTTTTAAAAATTGACATCCCTTCATCGGTCATTGTAGGTAATTCACTGGAAAAGAATTTTCTATCTTCTTGCTTCCAATACCCAATAAGAGTAATTTTGTTAGCCGAAAAAGAGGTATTATTAACTATCGAGTCAGTGACTCTTGATTTTAATGTTGAATCCGGCGTCCCCGAATTGGAAACGAAATTATAAAAAAGTTTATCATCCAATTCTTTCTTGGAATCAACAAAATAGTAAGCCGTACTATTCATGGCTCCCGGTAAAGTACTATCGATATTGGTATTATACTTTAAACATTTATTATCCGAAATAAAACTTCGTGATAAGGAATTAAATCCCGTCCCCAAAATGTCAATCTCACCAGGCGAGATAAGTGATTTAATCGTACTTGCATATCCCACAAACCCGCCTAGGACCAAAAAAGATAAAACAAGTATTCCAAAGGCTGCAACTTTTACCTGTATCGCAATCTTTTTCATTTTGCCTCCTATAAAAAATGATAACCCATTGAAGTTGTTTAAAAAGATACTTTATATATGCAAACCGCAATGCTTCTATTCTATCTATAATTATCGTTATCTTAGATTTGAATTTTCTTTGAATTATCGAAAAACCATTCAAAAATTGAGAGGTTTACGTTATATAGTGGTTACAAATTTTACTCTAAAACACTTTTGGTGCTTATCTCCCCTGAAATTTCGCGAAAGGACCTTATATAAAGGGGGCTGTCCAAAAGTAAATTTATCGATAAAATATACAATATTTAGTATATCTTATTGATTTTAAAATACTTTTTAGACAGCCTCTTTTTTTAACTATGTAAATTCACTTTATCAATCAAGTCAAAATCAATAGCTAAATCCCACTCCAAGTTCAAGATTCCCGGATTTGTACATAAAATCGAATAAGCCGTTGGCATAGACAAAACTGTCTTCCATAAAATATATTTTTGATTTTGCCTCTAAAAACATTGACAAGTTCGTTTCATTATTCGATGAAATAACCGAGAGACCTGGTCCTAAAAGTAAACCGAGTCCTCCTGCCTGATCCGTCATAATTGGCCTGAAGGCGCCGACTCGAAATATACCGACACCATTATCGGATTTATCTTTTGCATGCAGGAAAGATATACTCGTCATTAAATTTGGATTGCTATTGAAATCGGAAAAAATTTCATAATAACCTTCGGAAGTATCAAAAGTCGTCTTGAGTCCGACCGTTGCAAAGCCGACGGGAAAAGCTATTCCGCAAAAAGATCCCGTGTAAGACTTGATACTATTATCTCCAAAAGAGCCACTACCCACATGATCCCAAGAAAAGAACAAATTCAGTTTACCCGGCTCTTCAAGAAAAGGTTCAGCAAATACCGTAGCAGCGTTGATTAATAATAACATAATAATGATAAAGAATAACAATAATCCTTTGATATTGAAATAAGACTCTCCTTTAAAACTTTTACGCATTTGGGCCTCCTTAGTTGATGTACTTTCAAAAAATTATTCTGAAAACTGACTCTTGTTGCACTTTGAGTTTTTTACACTTCCGTGCTTTAATCCCAGATTTCAGGAAAATGACAATTCAGGTGCCATTTCCCATAGCATCTCCGCGAAATCGAAATCTTTCGATTCACGTGCGAACGATAAACCGGGCTGGAAGATGGTTCAGAAAAAAACTATGTCAAAACATCCGTCTCCATGGTATAACATTACCGTTTAATTATCAATTCGATTTTTTTAATTAAATTCCTTTAATAGGAAGAATTTTTGCCTAAATTTAACAGAATACGACTAAATTCATTGGATCTTGGAGGTAACTATTCTGTTTCGATTTGATTCAATAAGTTATCCAAAGTATTCTTTCCAGTTAGTTTTAAAGAATCATTTGGAAATGCCTTAATCACAATCTGCAGCCAATATTCCTTTTCAACGCCGTCATAATGTAAAACAACCTGACGGCAATGCCAGTCGTAAAATAGATTATATTCCGCCACTGAGAACTCATGGGCCAAATAATTATAATTAGCAGATAATGAAAAACTCCAGTTTCCTGTAATTTTATTGGAAACGTTTGCCAACAAGCTTTGTGAAATCCATGGAGAAACGGGATTTGAAAAATCATAACCGAGGCCGACAGATATGTTACAGTTTGAATTGGGATGGTAATTGGCGGAAAGGGTTGTTTGACCAAGGCCTTCACCCCAATTATAAATGGTACTCAATGTAATAGCGGCAATCGATGTTAGTCTCCAGTTCGAGGAGAAATTGAATGGATAGGCATAATGCATTTTAAAATTATATTTGGTGTTCGCTGAGGCTGTTAAACTGTTACCTGCATAATTCCAGCTATTCTCGGCATAAAACCCC
>JAEZKW010000301.1 GCA_023415375.1 Bacillota bacterium | reverse complement strand
GTGGACTGGGTTTGGTAAAAAATGAAGTGGTCCGGTTGGTATTGGCTAATATAAAGTCAAGACCTAATAGAATCATTAAGATTGGGTACAGTCGCAACCAAAAACCAATGATATGTAAATTGTAGGTTTGTTGTAAAATATAACAGAGCCCGAGGCCCATAATATAAAGGCCTAAACCGATTCCGGATAGGTTAAGATTACGCTTCATCACTGATCTCCTTTCAAAAAGCCGGTGGATTTGGCCAGTAAATATCCACCCAGTAAAATAAGTGCAACCGGCCAGCCGTATTTAATCAATAGATGAAACTTTAGGCCTAGCAAATTTAGAATACCGAGTAGGCCGACGATTACCAGAGCGGCCCCCAAACCAATTAGAGCTTCTTTAGTCTGTGGTTTCGGTATTTCATTTTGAATTTCGGCTGGAAGCTGGTTTGAAATACGTTGAGCCCGTATGGCGCCGTCAATAATCCCGTATAGCCAGATACCGAAGTAAATCAAAGCAGAGGTGATGATTTGCATAATCAAGGTTATTCGGGGTAGGTATGTGCCATTCATAATTTCATTACCCATTGAAATACCACTGTAAACAATACTGAGAACAGCAGCGATTGAAACGGTAATTAGGATCAAGCCTTTACCATATTCTTCATTGTAGAGCTGTCCCGCTCCTGGAAATATAAAGGAAAGCGCTGCACTGACCAATGGATGCTTTTTACGATATTCGCTCATGACTTATTCTCCTTATCGAATGATTTATTTTAACTGTTGAAGATTCATGATTAACTTTTGCCATAAAATATTTTGATTGAAGGTGGCGCCTATGATCTTTGATCGGATCAATTCGGTTCCTGTAAGGGAAGCATCCATTAGCATGGACGGTAAAATTTGCAGACTAATAAAGATAATTACCCCCAATGCTGTTGCAGCAAGGCCATTACAAACTCCATTGAACCAGAT
Organism: Bacillota bacterium; assembly: GCA_023415375.1. Lineage (GTDB taxonomy): Bacteria > Bacillota > UBA4882 > UBA8346 > UBA8346 > UBA8346. Next base: position 3,557 of record JAEZKW010000301.1, on the reverse strand, counting down.
CCGATAAAATCTGGACCTTAACTGAAATTGTTCCAGTGATAATAGATTCTGATTTAGTCTTTGGATAAACTCACTATCGGATGATAATTGATTGAATTGATCAAACTTAAGCAGAGTAGTAATTTTTGTTTCCAATTCATCATCGGGTTGCCAGTTTTGCACCGTGTTCATCACCTTTTCGATTAAGATCAGTTCGTAATTCTGCTAAACCACGTCGTATCCAAGTACCCACAGTTCCCAAAGGAACTTTCATAACTTGAGATATCTCTTGATAATCAAGCTCTTCAATATATTTGAGGGCGATCGCCATCCGGTAGTTGGGTGGCAATTGGAGTAGCGCCTGGCATAATATCTTTTTTTCTTCAGAATCAACAACGATATCTACAATATTATTATCTGCTGCGACTCGATCGATATTTTGATAAGAAATACCTTCAAGATAGATTTGTTGTTTTTTACACCGACGCAGGTAGTCGAGACATAAACGAGAAGTGATAGTTAATAACCAGGCTTTCAATGAACCATCATGCTTGGGGGTAAATCTGGGTAAAGCGAGAAAGGCACGGATAAAAACATTTTGAGCGATATCCTCCGCTTCATCAAGATTGCCGATGATGCGGCAGGCTAAACCGCATATATTTTTTCGGTAGAAGAGAGCGAGTTCTCCAAAAGCCTGTTTATCACCATTTTGGGCTCGAACGATATATTCGGATTCATTCTGACGATTTAAACTCAAACGAGATACCCCCGGAAAGTGTATCAATAAACAATAACATTCTGTATAACGAAGTGTGATAGTTTTTTCTTTCAAAACAGATGATTTTCTTGGATAAATTTATTGAGTCAGGTTTTAAAAATAAGATTTAGTTGAGGGTAGGGAGAATTGCTTATCAGGCCGGTTTTGAAAGTGTGTTGATGGAAATTGCAAAAAAGCGATATTAAAAACATCATAATAAGGGTCGACTTTGAGCCTATATTTTACCACAGAGATCACAGAGAACGCAGAGAATATTTGACTCAAAAGCTTAGCTTTGTAATAAATTGACTCTGTGTCCTCTGTGCGTTCCGTGGTAATAAGTATGTTGGTTTAACCTTCTTTTACTGGTACTTCTAGTTTTAATGCTCCCTGTTTAATTTGCTTGTCTTCATCTTTTAAATAACAACCGATGGCTGGAATATTTTTAGTCCTATAATAATCGGGATCCAAAAAACTTACTTCCGATAGGGGTTTCAGGGCTATCATCCGGCTACCTTTTTTGGAAGCCAATACTTGAACACCCTGGGCATCCCGGGTTGTTTTAGCGTTGATGGCGGAGGTGTTAAAAAGTAACACTTTATTGATGGTGCTATAAGCAACTAAATCTAAATCCTGTTCCAAAAACATCATCATAACAAGCGGCGAAACTTCCGAATAAGCATTGGCTAGCTTGCGGCGGTTCGTTTTTGTGGCATACCCTGCCAGCTCCACTTTGGCAATTTTGCCATTTTCAAAAGCAAAAAGCAGATTGCCATGGTAATCATCGGTAGTCACCAGGTAAATAATCTTTTCATCCGTTTCCAGTTCCAGCAAGTTTGTTAGATATTCACCCAGACTACTGGCCTTACTGTCGTTGATGTCATAGATCTTAAGTTTATAAACTGACTGTTTGTTGGAGAACAGGAGAAGATCAGCCTTGTTATGGGTCTCCAATTCTTGGATGATTCGATCTTCCTCTTTCAATTTTTGTTCCGGATTGGCCCGCAGGGATGTTAAAGCGACTTTTTTCAGATAATTTTGTTCAGTCAGGAAAATCTTAAGGTTGTAGTCTTCAATCAAATGCTCGATCGTAACCTGAGCAATGTGTTCTTCACCAATGATTTCTGTTCGGCGGGGTCTGCCGAATTTTTTAGCGATTTCCGCTAGCTCACGGCAAATCAATTCTTTTATTTTCTCCTCATGACTCCTTAAATCTTGAAGGCCTGCAATTTCCTTTTGAAGTCCCGCGATTTCCGATACCCGGTTCAAAATATATTCTTTATTGAGATTGCGGAGTTTAATTTCCGCAATGAACTCGGCCTGGGCCTGATCAATGGAAAAGCCTTGCATCAGGTTAGGGATTACAGCGCTTTCCAGTTCAGTCTGGCGAATGATCTGGATTGCTTTGTCGATATCCAGCAATATTTTACTCAGGCCTTCCAGCAAATGGAGCTTTTCGGATTTCTTCTGAATGTCGAAAGCAGCTTGCCTTTTGATGCAATCAATCCGAAAATCAGTCCATTCTTTCAAAATCCCACGCACACCGAGTACCTTGGGTTTACCATGAATGAGAATATTAAAATTACAGTTAAACGACTCTTGGAGGGGCGTTAGCTTAAACAGCTTATTCATTAGGCCTTCGGGATCGGCGTTTTTCCGAAGATCAAAGGTCACTTTGAGGCCGCTTAAATCCGTCTCATCCCTTACATCACTGATTTCTTTAATTTTTCCATTCTTAACCAGCTCGATGACGGTGTCGATAATTGCTTCCGATGTAGTAGTGAATGGGATTTCATAGATTTCCAGGCAATTGTTTTCAGGGTCAAAACGGTATTTGGATCGTAACCGGAACCCGCCGCGGCCTGTTTCATAAATCTCCCGGATATCACGTTCGCTAAATATCAATTGCCCTCCGGAAGCTAGATCGGGCGCCTTCAGATAGCGGACCAAATCGGTGTCGGGGTCCTTTAAATAGGCAATTGTGGTATCACAGACTTCCACAAGATTAAAACTACAAATATTACTGGCCATACCGACGGCAATACCTTGATTGGGGTTTACTAAGATATTGGGGAATGTAGTCGGCAGTAGAGTAGGTTCCTTGATGGTTCCGTCATAATTATCGATAAATTCAACGGTATCTTTATCCAAGTCTTTAAAGATTTCTTCACAAATCTTGTCCAGTTTGGCCTCTGTATACCGGGGAGCTGCAAAATGCATGTCCCGGGAATATTGTTTGCCAAAGTTGCCTTTAGAATCGACGAAGGGGTGTAACAATGCATCATAGCCCCGGGTCAAACGGACCATGGTTTCATAGATCGCCATATCGCCATGGGGATTCAGCTTCATGGTTTGGCCGACAATATTGGAAGACTTGGTTCGGGCGCCTGTAAGGAGCCCCATTTTATACATAGTATAAAGCAATTTACGATGGGAAGGCTTGAAACCGTCAATCTCCGGAATTGCCCGGGAGATAATGACGCTCATGGCATAAGGCATATAGTTTTGTTCCAGGGTATCGATGATTTTTTGTTCGATTAAATTAGATGTTGCCAAAAGAAAGGCCTCCGATCGGTAATTGGTCATTAGTTATTAAGCTATTGGTTACTGGTATTTCGGCTAAAATTATGTGCTCTTGATTGTCAATAGATATTCATAAATAATATTATTTCGATTTTTTTGGATGCTTGGGGCTTAACAAATAATCAATAACTTAAGAACAAATAACTAATATTAACTCACATCCAGCATATCCAAATATTTATCGCCATTTTCTTCGATAAAGTCTTTACGGCCTTGCAGGTTATCTCCGAGTAACAGA
>JAEZKW010000266.1 GCA_023415375.1 Bacillota bacterium | reverse complement strand
AATGTTTCATAATCCCCATTCCAGAAGTTGGCCTATCGTACTCCCATTCATTAAAATACTCGATTTCAAATTTATTAAATAGCTCATGTACTTGTTCTTGTGTATGAAATATCATGCTGTCAATATTTGCCCATCCATCTTTTTCCCCAAAAAAATTTCCTGCAAACCTTCCTCCCACCTTTAGAGAGTTTTGTATTTCTTCCCAAAATTTTGGAAAATGTTCTGGTTCGCAAAATGGAATACTTAAACTGGCAATTATAAAATCACAACTTGGTAATTTCACTTCATCAAAAGATTGTCTCTTAGTCTCTAACCTTTCTTTCCAATCTTTTTGTATTGATTCTTCTAGTATTGTGAGAGCGCTTTGTTCATTATCAATTGCCAATACTTTCCAACCTCTTTTTAAAAGCTCCATTGTATCGGGTCCATTTCCACAACCCAAGTCAATTGCAAAATGAGTTTTTTCATTATCCAAGTCATTTGTCATTAATTCTAAGCCTTTTAAAAGAATATCCCGAGGATTTTGATTTGTTACATTTGCATAATATGAATCCCAATTCCATCTTGCATTATCGTTTCTCGTCATTCTTATTTCTCCTTTGGTTTTTAACTCGGTATGGATGGTCAAGCTTTCCCCCCGCCAACATGTCGTAGAATGTATCAGTGTTTCCGACGTCGATGTGCTTATCGTTACAGCGGTTAGCGAATCGATGTTGTGCAGGGCGCCGATTCTTCTTTGATACCACTTATCGGCGGACAAAATCGAAGTGGAAACACAGGGTTCTACGATGTAGACTGCCCCGCTAAGCAAGGGCACCACGGACGGTGCGGCCTGGAGTAACCTTTTCGAATGTACCGTCACACTACTTTAGGCATTATATATTGCAGCCTAATACAAGTATTTATGCTTTTTAACTTCAGAAATCAAATCCCTACAATCATCTAAATCCCTATGAGCAGTCCTAGCCTCATCTATATCTACTGTAATAAGCTTTTCTCCTTGCCCCGCATTAACTAAAATATTCCCGTTAAAATTTCTTCACTTTCCTTAATCTCAACTCTTCATTCTCTTCACCAGCAAATTGGTTTAAAATCTCTCTCAATATTTTTGCTTTACCTTTTAAATCTTCTTTACCGACAGACTTCTCTTTTATTTCCTTATCAGCCTTTAATAATGATTCATTTAGGCTCTTAAGGGAAAGTAGTGCAGTTGCTAGACAGTAAAAGCTTTTACAACTCCCATCATCATAACGTTCAAGCATAGTCTTAAGTAAACTCATTCTTTTATTTTGTTGTTCAATAAAAGCAGCGATTCCAGATTCCTTTATTGATTTCTGATTAAGAATAACCCTTCTATGTGTTATAAATGAATCAGTTTCCCCTGTCTCTTTATCAAATTTAGGGCAAGGAAAATCGCCACATTCACCGCAAACTTCTAAGTTCTTTTTCTTAACACAACATGTAATAAAAGAACAAGAAGGATGTTTATTTTCAAAATCAACACCCGAGCAACCGGGACATTTTGAAGAACCTTCGGTATAAAATCTCGGACATAAACCACAATCAAGCCCACAGCAACCTAATGTAGGAATTTTTTTACCCATGATTTTTCCCCCTAAACTTTTTCCTTTTAAAATGGTTTATTAGCCTGCCCAGGACGGTGGGCGTCGCACCCCCTATGTCAGATATCGTTTACGTGTTACAGCGTCCACAAAGGTTAGATAGCTCCTATCTTAGCTTTTGGGTGCTAAGTGAACAGTTCTAATCATATTCTTATAAAAGAAAGCAATAAAAAGGAGTGCGAAGTTCGTTGATTAAAGTCAAAGTTAGCCTACGGCCCATTGTTAGTAAGATAAATATGCCCACTGTTTTGAAAACAACGATACTTCCGGGTGACCTGGCCGAAAGATTATTTATTGCAACCCAGATAGGAGAGATCTTTTACATAAGGAACGGAAGTTTACGGACTTTCTTAGATATTCGTCCGCGAATCATAAAACTAGGCGCTTCTGGTGGCAGATACGACGAACGGGGATTGATAGGACTAGCCTTTCATCCCGAATTTTATTATAACGGTCTGTTTTATCTCCATTATTCAGTAGCTGGAACACAAGGTCCAGGTGCTCTTACTAAACCAGACGCTGCAAGACAAGATCCAGAGGCCCTACCTGAATTTTTTCAGCCTAACCCGTGTGACCCCGGAACCTTAAACCTAAGGTGGATAAATAGAGAAACTCAATATGATCATATTGATACAGTTGAAGAATGGATTTTACAATCGAATGGCGGGCCTCAAAAACGACGGACATTACTTAATTTAAGAAGACCATTTTTTAATCATAATGGTGTCAATAGCTTAAGCTTTTCACCCGAAACAGGAAAACTTGTTTTAACAACCGGAGATGGTGGAAAAGGCTATGACCCATTTAATTTAAGCCAGGATGATATGGAAATCGCCGGTAAAATAATAGAAATTGATGTGGCTAAGAATATACCTATCTACAATCCACCCACAGTCACCCGTTTTAATGAACTTCCCGCACCGATTCAGGAAACGCTTACGGTAATTGCCAAAGGGGTTCGCAATATATCAGGCATTTCATTTCAAAGGTTTTATAATCAGTATATCAAATATGTTGGAAATGTCGGACAGGATCTGGTAGAATCGATTTTTTCATTCATTCATTATAAACCAATACCGGTTACTCAGCTTGTCCAAGCTTCTTTAATGAAATCTGGTCCTAATCAGGAAGGATTAATTAACTTTGGCTGGCGAGGGTGGGAAGGTGCTTTTCCTACTTCGATAATAAGGGGCTGCTCTGCTAATCCGACTTTGGATGAGAAAACAATTGCTTATTATGATGAAGCAGTAAAAACTTCCGTGCGGCGTCTTCAGCCTCTCATTAGTTATTTTCATAAAGATCCCCGACCTGATAAGTATGGAGCAACTGCACTTACAGGAGTCAAGCCATATATGGGGAATGAAATCCCCGATTTGACGGGAAGCGTTGTGTTTATCGATCTTGCCCGGGATAGAGAATCCGGGCCTCCGGTTAGAGGTGTTTTAGCTTATACCAGAGTAAGAACAGATTGTAAACTAAATGATTTTAGTGTTATTGAAACCGATTATAATTTTGGGTCCGGGTCAGCTTTTTATGTTAGTTTGGGAGCCAATCTGGATCAAACCAGACTATATTTAGGGGTTTATGGCTCTATGAATGTGACTGATTTTACCCAAGGCACTGTTTTTGAAATTGTTCCATGATTCATTACTATATATAGATTAGGTCTCAAAGAGAGTAATAATTTTTGAATCCTCAAATCATCCAAGTTCTCATATTAATTCCCATGAAAGGCCCTTCAAACGGTCGATGTCTGCGATTCATGCGGCCATGAGCGGATCTCCTACAATTCCTGCCGCAACCGCCATTGCCCGAAATGCCAGGGATTAGCCAAGGAGCTGTGGCTTTTCGAACGGGAACGAGATTTGTTGAATATCGGATATTTTCATGTGGTTTTCACAGTCCGGTCCCGGATTCTTTAAATCCCATCGCCCTGCAGAACCAAAAAGTCTTTTATTCGCTCCTGTTTAAAGCGGCTTCCGAGACACTGGTTGAACTCTCCCAGGACCCCAAGTATTTAGGGGCGGAGATCGGTTTTATCTCGGTCCTTCATACTTGGGGTCAGAATCTAATGGATCATCCCCATGTCCATTCGATTGTTCCCGGTGGAGGATTGTCTTTCGACGACGCGCATGCGCGAACCCGCTGGGTGCCATCCCGGAAGAAGTTCTTTATCCCGGTAAAGGTCTAATCCCGTAAATTCAGAGGTAAGTTCTCGCGCAGGATGCGCAAGCTTTCCTCAAGGCGGCCTTTCAAGACGGCGACCTTTATTTTTACGGAAAGAGTGCATCTTTATCTGGAAAACTTAAATTTCAAACGTTAATTGATTCACTTTATCTGAAAGAGTGGGTAGTTTATTGCAAAAAACCTTTTAAGAGTCCATGGCATGTTTTGCGTTACTTGGGTCGTTACACTCATCGGGTAGCGATCTCCAATCAAAGGATAATTGATTTACAGAATGGTCAAGTGACTTTTCAATGGCGTAGTTACAAGGATAATAACAAAACAAAATTAATGACCCTTGACGCTCCGGAGTTTATCCGCTGTTTTTTGATGCATGTATTGCCAAGCCGGTTTGTGAAAATCAGGCATTATGGCATTTTAAGCAATCGAAACCGCAATCGAAAATTACGCCTATGCCAAAAGCTCACTTTCTCAAAAATCCTGGAATCTCAAAAGCTTTCTGCTGTTGAACTCTTATTAAAGTTAACTGGACTTGATATCCGAATTTGCCCTTGTTGTGGCGGAACTATGATTCGTAAAAGTGATTTCGGTTTAAAATTTTCGACTTAATTGCTGCAATAAAATATTTTTTAAAATGCCTCTTGGGGGAGGGGGGAATTATGCCCTTTCTTAATAATATTCGTGATTTTAACGCCCAATTGAGGCACAGTCAATCTATTTTAACATCTATAAATCCTTATCAAAACCGAAGTCGGATTTTCGAAAGCCCATAGCAAAATGCAACCGCGTGTTTCGGCGCGTAATTCTTACGTGACATCAAGGTGTTTCCAAAATTGAGCGAAGTTTTATTCTACTAAATCCCTAAAGGTCACAAACTTTTAGGGATTTTTTTGCCCGCTCAATCTCGGAAACACCTCTAAGTGTTATGTACAGTAGGTTGCCCCTAAATTGAAGGTTGTCCAGGGATGATTCTCACATTTACTCAGTCCTCGATTGCCTCAATACCGAGTCGCTTAAGCTGCTCAAGGCGCTCCTTCATGGCTTCGAGAGCCTCCGGGGAGTGCCCTTGCCAATCCGTGACCTCGCCAGAAACCCTAAGAGGATTCCGGGAGCGGTATGACTTTGTCGGATTGCCCGGGTACTTCTTGTCAGTCAAGTTGGGGTCATCTTCG
>JAEZKW010000265.1 GCA_023415375.1 Bacillota bacterium | reverse complement strand
AAACTGCCAGGCAACTTGCAAAACATGAAGGCCTATTGGTGGGCATTACCTCAGGAGCAGCCGCTTTTGTTGGGACCGAAGTTGCCAAACGCCCGGAGAATAAGGGGAAGACAATCGTAGTGTTACTGCCGGACACAGGGGAACGTTATTTGTCGACAGCGTTATTTCAGGAAGGCTGATGTCTAAGACAGAGCCAAACGATAACCAAATTTTGGTTATCGTTTTTTTTATGAGAATAAATATGGGAAGGAATTTAATTAATAGGATAGAAGTATGCACCAAGATTAGAACCTTTCCATACTTTTACTTTTGGGTCTTTCATTTATCGTAAAGTATCGATTGGAGTGGGTTTTGTGGGGAAACGGGGAAAAATTCAAGCTGAAGCTTTTGATGTTATGCAATATTTTTATTCTACGGTCCATGAGCCATTGATCCACTGTATGATAAGTTTGGCTGGTCACGTAAATGAAACCATCTTCAAAAAAGCTGTCGATTTATCCTTTGGTGCCATTCCGCTCCTTCGTTATTGTTTTGATACCACTGGAAGGCATCCTTATTGGGTCGAACAAGATTTTACAGCCCAAGATATGGTCAATGTCGTTGCAGCGGATAGCGACCCGGAAGAACAAAGGCAAAGGCTACTGGCAACCACAATTGATCCAGCCTGCGAACCGCAATTAAAGATTTACATCCTGCGGGAGCAAGATAACGATACTCTTTGCATGATCATCAACCATATGATTTGTGACGGCGCAGGGTTTAAGGAATACTTGTATTTGTTGTGTGATCTCTACACCCGCTGTACGAATCAAACTACAATAGAACCAAAGCTGCAAGCTGCTCCGAGAGATGCCAGGCTGTTAACGGCTGATTTTAGTTTCATGGAAAAATTACGGAATTGGTTTTCTCCAAATGATACGGCTACTCCATACCAACAACTGACCTTTCCGTTGCAAGGCGATCCGAAGAGGCCTCTTTTTGTCACAGAACAGATTTTAACAAAAGATTTTTTGGCAATAAAAGGTGCTGCCCAAAGCTTGAATGTAACAGTCAATGATATGATACTGGCGGCTTATATTCGGGTTTTGGCAAAAAAGCTCGGTACGGATCATATCCGTATCCCTTGCCCGGTTGATTTAAGAAAATACATACCGGCTGGCCGGAAATTCGGGATAACCAATCTAACCAGTAACTTCATATGTGATATTACGATTCCCAGGGATGAGGCGTTTGAAGAAACTGTCGCCAAAGTGAACATACAGATGAAACGACAAAAAGCGGGCACTGGGTGGCTCAAGGGGATTATGATGCTGGAATTTTTCTATCATAGCTTACCTTTTCGCATTTGCCAAAAGCTATTTCACCATACGTTCACGATTCCGGTGATTTCCTTTACGAATCTTGGCATTATTGATCAGAACTTGCTTCATTTTGGGACGCTACAAATCAAAGACGCATACTTAACCGGAGCGGTTAAATATGTCCCCTATTTTCAAATAGCCGTTTCCACCTATGATAATTGTTGTACTTTAAGTAGTAATTTGTATGGCACTCCGGATGATAAAGAAATAGTAAAAGGATTTCTAACCCAGGTAAAAGAGGAACTTTTGAATTTGAGTGGGGATGAGATTGGACTAAGTTAGAGGCTAAAAAAGAGGATGATGATTAATTTTTGGACGATTTAGGAAAGTCCTTTTTGATTAACCGGCAATAACCCCAAGTTGCAAGCGGGAACCATATTACAAAAGGGATAATAGAATCGATAATACCGTGAGCTAGTTCTAGAACACCAAGTTTCGTAATCATTTGGCAAAATAACATGCTGTAGAAAGCCCCGATAGTTGTATAAATATAGCGATATAGTTTTCGGGCAGGCAAAAAATAGAAATAGATAATGAAATAGATGGTCCATGAAATCGGAGCCATAAAATGAATGCCCATTAACCCAAAAGGTTCATAGTTTATATATTTGAATTCTCCAATGAGGTTTGCCAGGCCGACGATGATGATATCAAATATGCCGCCAAAAATCAGCCCATAAATAAAGAGCCAGTGTATATCCTTTTTGGGCACCACTGAAACTAAGATGATTCCAAAGATTCCTGTATATATGAAGGGAATCATATTTATCGGCATTTACGTTTTCCTTTCAATTGTTTATATTTTTGGCTAAAAAAAATTATATATTCAAGCTTTTAAATTTTTTACATCTGCGGCCCCCGGTTGAATATGTTTTTATATGCCGATTGCTATGAAAGTGGCATGATAACTTCAAAGTTACTGACGTGGATTTTCTAATAGGTGAAAATTAGGGCCGACGGGTTCCTATCACCAGAAATTTTGATGAAGTAGATCGAAATGAGTTTAAATAAGGAAGCCGAAAAACAGAGTAGGAATCAACAGTAAATTTATTTGGAGAGTGATAATCTGATGCAGCAAATTGAAACCCGCAGGAGCATAAGAAAGTATTTACCCAAACTAGTGGAAGATCAGAAAATCGCCCGGTTAATCGAAAGCGCCAGACTGGCCCCGTCCGGCAGCAACACCCAGCCCTGGCATTTTATCATCGTGAAAGATGCTTCAAACCGAGAAAGATTGGCACAAGCCTCTCATTTGCAAAAATGGATGCTCTCGGCGCCGGTATTTATCGTTTGTGTTGCCGATATTCGCGTCCGAATCGAAAATGATGAGGATGAGATCAATCTGAATGAAGAAAGTCCGCAGGAAGAGCTTAAGCAAATTATCCGGGACACTTCGATTGCTATTGAACATATGGTGCTTGAAGCGATCGTTTTAGGTTTAGGTACCTGTTGGGTTGCCTGGTTTCGTCAAGATGAGATCCGACCGATTTTAAACATACCATCTGATAAATATGTGGTAAGTATTATTACGGTTGGTTATGCGGATGAAGCTCCAAAACCGCGTCCCAGGAAAAAACTTGAGGAAATTGTCCATTATGAACGATGGTAAGCACATAAAAATTCAGATGTAATGTCATCAGGTTAAGCTAACATAAAATGGAAAATGTATACCAAATGCTTCGTTATCAATCCGCGGGTTAATCGTGTTCTTTGAACACGTACACACGGCTGGTTAAGTACCATCCGGTTAAAACCGGATCAAAAAAATTTGGCGGGTTGTGATTTTTGGTTTAACCCCATTCATGGGGTTTGCTTTATAGCAGCCGCGTGTTTTAACACGCGGGTTGGCAATCATCGGATAACAAATAGCAATTATTGGCAACATAACCTTATGACATTGACAAAGGGGTTAGGTCAAAATGCCGATCGATCTACCTCGCGCGTCGATTCGTGCTGGCGATACGCCGGAAGATATAATCGAAGAAAAAATCATTTTTATGGCAAAAATAATTTTCTAGTGAAAGAAAAAATTATTTTTATGAGTGGATCGATGCTTTTAGCCGAAGAAAAGATCGTTTTTATGACAGAAATACTTTTCTGATGAAAGAAAAAATTACTTCTGCGACGGAAATAATTTTTTATTGGAAGAAAAAATTATGATCTTCCCCCGATTTGCTAGACACTTGGTTAAGAGATAAAATATAACCAAGGAGTTGAAGACATGTCAGGTCGGGTATATAGTAAAGAATTTAAAGAACAAGCAGTGCTTTTAACCGAAACGA
>JAEZKW010000080.1 GCA_023415375.1 Bacillota bacterium | reverse complement strand
GTAGCCGGTGCAGGATCCGTATAATCGTCAGCCGGAACATAAATTGCCTGAATCGATGTGATAGAACCATTTTTAGTTGAGGTAATCCGTTCCTGTAAGGCGCCCATTTCAGTAGCCAGAGTCGGTTGATAACCAACCGCAGAGGGAATCCGGCCAAGCAGCGCCGAAACCTCCGAACCTGCCTGGGTAAAACGGAAAATATTATCAATAAAGAGCAAAACATCCTGATTTTCACTGTCACGAAAATGTTCAGCCATAGTGAGTCCAGTTAAAGCAACCCGTAGTCTCGCTCCCGGTGGCTCATTCATCTGGCCGAAAACCAGAGCAGTCTTGTCGATAACACCCGACTCCTTCATTTCAAGCCATAAACTGTTTCCTTCACGGGTCCGTTCACCGACTCCGGTAAATACGGAATATCCGCCGTGTTGAGTGGCAATATTATGAATTAGTTCCATAATAATAACGGTTTTACCAACGCCAGCACCGCCAAATAAGCCTACCTTACCGCCTTTTGGATAAGGAGCAAGCAGATCGACGACTTTGATTCCAGTTTCAAGCATTTGTTGAACTGTTGCCTGTTCTTCATAACTTGGCGCTTTTCGATGAATCGGTAAGCTGTGTGAAGCTTTTACCTCCGGACCATCATCGACAACCTCTCCAATGACATTAAAGATCCGGCCAAGTACCTCACGTCCAACCGGAACCGTAATCGGTTTATTATCGCTATGGACTTCCATCCCGCGAATTAAACCGTCCGTTGAACTTAAGGCTACGCAACGGACTTGATTATTTCCCAATTGGTGCATAACTTCCGATACGACAGTTCGCGTATCATTGCCCGCTTGATATTTTACTGTTACAGCAGTATTAATATCGGGAATCTCTTCCGGCAAAAACTCAATGTCTAGAACAGGTCCGATAATTTGAACGATGCGGCCAGTTGCCATCAAAAAAGCCCCCTATTTTATGAGATGTTTAATATATTGAATATATTTAATATATTTTAAAAGGACCGCCAAAACACCGGCAAAAAATCCAATCAACCGCCATTTATGTTAAGCTTTGAGTGCCTCGGCTCCGCCCACGATTTCAGCAATTTCCGTAGTAATTTGACTTTGACGAATCCGATTCATCAGGAGTTGATAATGTTCAATCAACTCGCCAGCGTTATCAGTAGCCGAAGACATGGCCGTCATCCTGGCCCCTAATTCGCCAACCTCAGTTTCCAGGAAAGCCCGGTAAACCTCACTCTCGATATAACGCGGCAATATATTATCTAAAATAGTTTCCTGATTTGGCTCAAAGATAAACAAGCCATGTTCCTCTTTTTTACGGGCTTTAGATGGATCAATCGGTAGAAGTTGAAAAGCTCTGGGCTTTTGGGTAACGGTTGAATAAAATTTCGAATAATAAAGGTAAATTTGGTCAAATTCTTCATTTAGATAAAATGTTGATAATTCCTTTGCCAATTTTTGAACCTCAGCATAAGGAACCCCTGTTACCCCAGAAGGAAATCTTTTGAAAACCGGAATCTTACGAGATGCGAATCTTTGATATCCTTTTGAGCCCAAAAGATAAAAGGAAACTTCTGCCTGGTCCTGAAACTTTAAACTAAATTGGTATGCCCCATCGGCAATTTTCTGATGAAAGCCGCCTGCCATGCCTCGATCTCCGGTAAAAACAAGTATTAGTACCCGTTTTACCTTACTGTGAGGTCTCAACAAAGGGTTAAAGGACCAAGGAGTTAAAGAAGCCAAATCTAAGGTAACTTCAGCAATTTTTCGGGCATAAGGCCGTGTGGATTCCAATTGCTGCTGCGCCCTTTTCAAACGGGCCGTTGCAACCATTTTCATCGCCTTGGTTATTTGCTGAATATTTTTAGTGGATTTAATTTTGATACGCAAATCACGAATAGTTGCCATCAACATACCTTCAGTCAAGAAATTTTTTAAAAGCTATTTTTCTATTTGGCTTCGAGAATGGCAATCTCAAAATGAGTGAACTCATAAATGAGTTAACTCAATCAATTTAATTTACTAGATCCTAATACCACTCATCTTGTGGTGAATGAATTAGGAAGTAGCTTTAAAACGTTCTTTGAACCGGCTAATTAAGTTGTTCAGTTCAGCTGTAAGTTCATCATTGAAAGCCCGTTTCTCGGAAATCTTTTTGTAGAAAGATTCTCCTTCCGATTGCATAAAGTGCAAAAATTCCTTTTCAAAACGCTTGATTTCAGGAATTTCCACATCATCCATGAAACCGTTGGTTACTGCATAAACAACTACAACCTGCTCGAAGACGTTCATCGGTTTATATTGTTCTTGCTTTAATACTTCAATAACCCGCGACCCACGGGACAACTGAGCCTTGGATACCTTATCCAAATCAGCTCCGAATGAAGCAAAGGCTTCCAAAGCACGATATTGAGCCAAGTCCAATCTTAAACGTCCAGCCACTTGTTTTACGGCTTTAATTTGAGCATCACCGCCGACACGGGAAACCGACAAACCGACGTTTACAGCAGGACGTACGCCGCTGAAAAATAACTCTGTACCTAAAACGATCTGACCATCGGTAATAGAAATTACATTAGTCGGAATATAGGCTGAAACATCTCCGGCCAGCGTCTCAACAATCGGTAGTGCTGTTAAGGAACCGCCGCCATTGGCTACATTTAACTTAACTGCTCTTTCCAATAAACGGGAATGTAAATAGAATACATCGCCCGGATAAGCTTCACGTCCTGGTGGGCGGCGTAACAATAACGACATGGAGCGGTAAGCAATGGCATGTTTTGAAAGGTCATCGTAAATAACTAAAACATCCTTGCCTTGTTCCATAAAATATTCGCCGATAGCGCACCCTGAAAAAGGAGCCAAAAACTGTAACGGGGCCGTATCACTGGCAGTAGCCGCTACAACAAGGGAATATTTCATTGCTCCTTTATTTTCCAATGTTTGAACAACTTGGGCCAAAGTAGATGTCTTCTGCCCAATACAAACATAAATACAAATGACGCCAGTATCTTTTTGATTTAAAATCGTATCAATGGCAATTGCCGTTTTCCCGGTTTGACGGTCACCAATAATAAGTTCCCGTTGACCGCGGCCAATCGGAACCATGGAATCAATCGCTTTTAATCCGGTTTGAAGTGGAACCTTAACCGGTTCTCTTTTGGAGATACCGGGAGCAATCCGTTCCGCCGGACGCGTCTGTGTTGTTTTAATGGGTCCCTTTCCGTCGATGGGCTCACCCAGCGGATTGACTACCCGTCCAATCATCGCATCACCGACCGGGACTTCTACGACACGATTGGTTCGCTTAACCAGATCGCCCTCCTTGATTAGGGTCTCCGATCCGAATAAGACGCATCCCA
>JAEZKW010000026.1 GCA_023415375.1 Bacillota bacterium | reverse complement strand
ATCCCGGCGGTTATTTAATGGTTGGGGGAACTGAGCCTATCTTGACATACCGGCAAATGGGTTTCGAAAATTCGTTCACGTCTTTTTATAGGAAACCGGGGTAAGATAGTTTCGTGACTGTATTTTTCGAATTGTTATCAGACTGCTATGAGGGTCAACCCTCCATCTTGCTTCGGCGAATACAAAGTATTCGACCTAGAGGGAGGAACGAAGGTTAATGCTTTGAAGCAATCCGTCCTGGTAAACCAAATGCAAAAAACCTGGATGTATAGGTGGTTTTCAATCAAGTGTTTAACAATTGGGGAAAGAATTCAAAAAAGGCAGGGATAAGCGGTTGATTTTTGGTACCGGGGTTGATGTGATTGAAATAAGCCGGATTGCTAAGGCGACTCAAAGTGATCACTTTAATGAAAAGGTATATACCGATGGTGAAGTAGCGGAAACCAAGAAATTACCGCATCGGCTGGCAGGGTTTTTTGCGGCCAAGGAAGCCTTGTTGAAAGCAATGGGTACAGGGTTAACAGGGTTTAACTGGCGTGAGATTGAAATTACTCATAATGAGCAAGGGGCCCCTTATTTTCAAGTCACTGGAAAAGTGGCAGTTTTTATAGAAACCCAGAAAATTACCAGAATTCATCTAAGTATATCCCATTGCAAAGAATATGCAATAGCCCAGGTTGTATTGGAATTGTAGGGCGTTTCGCAGTTTAGAAGATTCAAAAATTAAACTGTCAAATACGATAACTATGGAACTGCAATATAAATGTCTCAGCTAGCTCGGAGGTACATATGAAGGTAATATTTGCCGAACAAATGAAGCGTATTGACTGGTTAACCCAAGAGCAATTTGGTATTCCCGGTTCGATTTTAATGGAGAGAGCCGCCATCGCAGTTATGGATTCGATGGAGGAACATTACGGAGATTTATCCGGTAAACGGATTTATATCTGTTGTGGAAAAGGGAACAACGGTGGCGATGGATTTGCTCTAGCTCGTTTACTAACTGAAAAGTCAGCTCAGGTTACAATCGTCCTTGCCTATGACGGTAATACAAATCAAGGGTTGGCCTCCCAAAACCTCCAACTCGCTACTAGGTTCGGCATTCAGACGAAGATATGGAGCGAACTAAATTCCAAAGAATTACAAGAAGCTGATATTATTGTAGATGCTTTGCTCGGCACGGGAGCGGTTGGCACACCGACTGGCCCACTGGCTGAGATTATTTGTGCTATTAACCAATCAAAAAAACCGGTTGTTGCAGTCGATATACCTTCTGGAGTTGTTGTAGATACCGGTCAAGTGAATGATATTGCAATTAAAGCCGACTTAACAGTAACTTTTGGTTTACCTAAACCGGGTTTATTATGTTTCCCTGGTGCTGAAAATACTGGTGAACTCGTTATTCGGCAAATTGGGTTTCCCAAGCAATTGTTAGAAGATGAGGCTCTTAGTTTACATTATTTAACCGATTCCGACATTAAAAAATTACTACCCAAACGACCCTTAACAGCCCATAAGGGAACCAACGGCCATCTTTTGGTTGTTGGAGGTTCCGAGGGAATGACTGGGGCTGCCGTCTTGGCTAGTCTAGCAGGTCTTCGCGCAGGATGTGGTTTTGTAACAGCCGGGGTACGTCAGGACTTGTCGATCCCGGAGAAACCGGCCGAAGTGATGTTGATGCCCTGGCCGGAATTGATTCGAACCTGGGATAAATTTCAAGGTTTTGTTTTTGGACCTGGTCTGAGCAGGCTGGAAGATGGAGAATCCTTTCTGTTTGAACTGTTGGAACATGCAGAGGCGCCATTGGTAATCGATGCCGACGGTCTAAATTTGCTCGCAAACAATCCCAAACTCTCAAAACAATTTCGGCAGCCCATTGTTTTAACTCCACATCCCGGTGAGATGTCCAGACTTACAGGGATGAGCATTGCGGAAATCCAAGCCGATCGGATCACAGTAGCTCGTCGTTTTGCAACAGAGTGGAAAGTGACTGTTGTGTTGAAAGGGGCGCGGACGATTATAGCTGCTCCTGATGGAAGAACTTTTATCAATCCCACCGGAAACCCGGGAATGGCAACCGCAGGAACAGGAGATGTTTTGGCCGGAATTATTGGGGGGTTGATCGCTCAAGGTTTGGAGGCTACCAATGCGGCTATTGTCGGAACTTACCTTCATGGTCTGGCTGGTGATATCGCTGCTTCCCAACTGGGTCCCATCGGAATTATCGCTAGCGACCTGATTTCAGTGCTTCCCAATGCGATGAAGAAGGTGTTTAACGTTGAATAGGCATCATGAACAGATTCGCCATGCCTGGGTAGAGATAGATTTAGCAGCAATTCGTCATAATTTGCAGGAAATAAAGAGAATGGTTGGACCTGCTGTTGATATCATGGCAGTGGTTAAGGCTGAGGCATATGGACATGGTGCAATTCCTGTCGCCAAGGCCGCAATTGCCTCCGGCGCTCGTTGGCTTGGGGTCGCAATGCCCGAGGAAGGCATACAGCTCCGAAAAGCCGGAATCGAAACCCCGATCTTAATTTTCGGTCCCATTCAACCTGATCAAGTTGGCCCGGTAATACAGTATGATCTTACCACTGCGATTTGTAATTGGGAATCAGCGGTAGCCATGTCCGGGGAGGCGGTTAAAACAGCAAAACCCGCTCTCGTCCATCTTAAAGTGGACACAGGTATGGGGAGAGTTGGTGTGCAGCCAGATGATGCGGTAGATTTTATGCGCAAAATTACAAGGTTGCCTGGGTTGCAGGTTACAGGGATCTTTTCCCATATGGCGACAGCGGATGAAAAAGATAAAAATTACGCCAGACATCAAATTCAGATATTCTCAGCGGTTGTAGCAGATTTAAAAAAAGTTGGTTTATTACCGGAAAAGGTTCACTTGGCCAATAGCGCCGGAATTATGGAGTTGCCGGAATCCCATTTTAATATGGTGCGGCCTGGAATTATTTTATACGGTTTATATCCCTCGAATGAAGTTGATCGTAAAAAAGCCTTATTCAAGCCAGCTTTAGCCTTAAAAGTTAGAGTAACTTTTGTAAAAAAAGTTCCCGCTGGAAGCGGAATCAGTTATGGGCAAAGGTATCATACCAAAAAAGAAAGCACGGTTGCTACCATACCGATTGGTTATGCTGATGGATGGTCCAGGTTGCTTACTAACAAAGCAGAGGCTATGATTAAAGGAAAAAAATACCCGATTGTTGGTACCATATGTATGGATCAATGTATGATTGATTTAGGAGATGATACTGTCGAAATTGGTCAAGAGGTTGTATTAATCGGAGAGTCTGGTAAGGAAAAGATTTCGGCAGATTCGCTAGCCGAAAAAATGGGTACTATTAACTATGAGATTACTTGTATGCTTAGCAACCGGTTACCCAGAGTGTATCTAAACAGTGAAGGTCTGGAAAATCGGGAGGAACCATGAAACGGGAAATCAACCTAAACTGCCCCTGGCTTATTGCAGAAGAGAAACCCGCAAAATTGATCCGGTGGCTGGTGGCTGAACATGACCATATTGAAATTGATCAGGATATTATGGTCGTTCTTTTGGGTGATGGGGAGTTTGTTGTACCATCCCCAGTCGATGGCACCCTTCAAACGATTATGGTGGAACCGGGGGATATCATTGATCCTGATCAAGTGCTGGCCGTAATTACAATTGATTAGAATATTTTGAACACTCCCGCATAAATTACGGTGGGGGTGTTTATCATGAAAATACGGTTTTTATTGGGTATAAAGACATTACTATTGTTCCTGTTCTTGACTTCGATGGCCCGAGCGGCTACTCCCCAGGCGTATTTTGAAATGAAAGATGCTTTGGGTGACGAAAATGGCTATGGAACTTATCAGTACCCCACTAATGTAGCATTTAAGCCATATCAGGGTCTATTCGATATTACGGAGTTCAAGGTCGTTCCCGGTGATAAAGATTGGGTTTATTTTGATACTAGTTTTGCAAAAATCACCAATCCGTGGGTGGCTCCAGAAGGTTTCATTCATCAAAATTTGCGAATCTTTGTTAATAAGCAGCCAGGCCACGGACTTATGACTTTGCCGTATCCAGGAGCCAATATAAAATTTGATCCGAAATATGGTTGGGAGATTGGCCTACAAATTGTTGGTTGGGGAAATAGCCGGTTATTAACCCTTGAAGATCAGCATACTATAAGAGTCCGTTCATTGAAAGTAGAGCTGTTGCAAGATGGAAAAACGATTCGGGCCTTTGTTCCGGAACAATATATTGGCACACCCCAAGAAAATTGGCATTATTATGTTTTTGTAGGTTCGTATGATGGTTTTGGTGAGGATTTCTTTCGTAAAGTCGATAATAAGTCCGGGGAATGGGTTATTGGCGGAGGCGAAGGACAAAAAGTGGAACCCCGAATTTTAGATCTTTTGGCTCCGTCAAAAGGACGATATAACCAAGAAAAACAGTTGCGCTCGTTTAATACGCAGACTGGGCAAACGGCCGTGCTATTTCCAGCCGGAAGCGCTATTAGTTCCTGGAATCCTTTTACTTGGCTTTATATTTGCTTAATTATCGTTTGCATTAGCGGTATTACTTATTTAATCCTTAAAAAACCTCGACGTATCAGTTGGTTTTGGGTACATCAGGATGGTACCGAAAGTGAAAAAGCAAAGTTACAGGAGTAAGTTCATTGATTTATATTGTAGGGGACCACTTAAATGTAATTAAATAATCTGCGCCTGCTAGGTTTTAACAAAATATTAACCTATGGTATGGTTAAAAACAACCCCCAGAATTTGAACCAGTCTTAGAATTCGTCAATGAAAGTTGATGCTTCAAAAACAGGCGCAGTTGGTTTTCCCCCTTAATAGCAGCTTTAATTCAAGATTGACTTTAGCTGCTTTTTAATGCTAAACTGAGTAAGAATTTATTTAAGATGGGATTGGAGGCTTTTTATGCACTTCTTTGCAGAGAATATCAATCCGCATTTAGCGAAGCAATTACGAATTTTAAATATGGACAAGACCTATACAAAGGGGAACGGATGTTTCCTTTATGATGGGTCGGGAACAGAATATTTGGATTTTATCGCATCCTATGGAGCCTTGCCTTTTGGCTTTAATCCGCCGGAGATTTGGGAAGCTATTCAGGAAGTGCAAGCCAGTTCTGAGCCCAGCTTTACTCAGCCTTCCTATTTAGGAGCCGCCGGGGATTTAGCCCACCGCTTAATCGAAATTGCTCCTAAAGGGTTACAATATGTTACTTTTAGTAACAGCGGTGCTGAAGCAGTGGAAGCGGCTTTGAAAATGGCCAAGCTTCGGACAGGAAGACTTGGGATTATTTATGCCAAAAATAGCTTTCATGGCAAAACTTTAGGCGCTTTATCAGCCACGGGAAAAGAACTTTATCAAAAGGGTTGCGGGGCTCCCGTTCCTGGATATACCCAGATACTCTATGGCGATGCCAATGAATTATCGAAAGTTTTTGAAGCCAATCCTTCTACTTATGCGGCTTTTATTGTAGAACCGATTCAGGGTGAAGGCGGTATTATAATCCCGCCCGATGATTATCTTGGTAAAGCGCTAGAGATATGTCATCAGTACGGAGCGTTGCTTATTGTTGATGAAGTTCAGACCGGGCTTGGCAGAACCGGCCAAATGTTTGCCTGTGAGAGATCTGGAATTACTCCGGATATCATGGCGGTCGCTAAAGCGTTAGGCGGGGGGATTATGCCCATCGGCGCTTGTTTAGCTACGGAAGACGCTTATACTGAAGATTTTGCAAATAAGCATTCATCAACTTTTGCCGGCAATACTTTAGCCTGCAGAGTCGGCTTGCGAGTGATCGATATGCTTACGGGCAATGATAACCAGTTGATAAAAGAAATTAAGGCTAAAGGTGAATTTTTACTTGAGCGTTTGAAAGGTATCCAGCAAAAATACCCATGGGTTATCAAAGAAGTCAGGGGCCGCGGTTTAATGATTGGACTGGAGCTTGGGGTGACACCGGACAATCTTCCTCATTCCCTGCTGGGAATTATTGCGGAACAGGAATTTTTATCGCCGGTGGTTTCAAGCTATTTGTTAAACGTAGAAAAATTAAGGGTAGCTCCTACATTGAACGGAGCTTCGGTTATTCGTCTGGAACCGCCATTAATTATCAGTAACGACCAATGCCAAAGAGCGTTGGATTCGATTCAACGAATGGCAGTGCGCCTCGCTAGCGGAAATACTGCAAGTTTCTTATCACATTTGGTTGGTAAGAAGTTGCCTCCCCTTGTCGAAAAGGAATATATTCCTCAAAAACCCATTTTGCCGGGGACTGAAGATGAGGGGCGTTTTGCTTTTTTGGTCCATCCATTGTATTTAAGAAATTATCGTGAATTCGAAGAATCACTGGCAATCTTTTCTGCTGAAGAAATTAAAGATTTATTCGACCGGGTTAATGATGTTTTGGAACCGTTTGTTATCTCGAAAACGCGAATTACTTCCAAAACCGGTAAAAAAGCATACGGTGAGTTCATTAGTGTATCCCGTACTTCGGAAGAATTGATGAATATGCCGAAGGAACAGGTGATGAAAGAACTGACCTCAGCAGTTAATTTGGCCAAAGAACGAGGTGCTAAGATTGTCGGTTTAGGGGCTTACACTTCGGTGGTAACGAAAGGCGGTCGAGAATTACGTAATCTTGGTGTTGCTGTAACGACCGGAAATAGCTATACGGTGGCCGCAGCTGTTGATGCCACATTGGAAGCAGCCAGGCGTTTAGGGGTTCCAATTGAAGAAACGATTGCGGCAGTCGTTGGGGCAACCGGATCGATTGGACGGGCCACAGCCTTATTCTTAGCCGAAAAGGTTAATTCCCTTATTTTAATCGGTAATCCCAATAATGAGGAGCACGGCCGCAGACGGCTTCAGAAGCTCATAGCCGAGATATATCAATTTTTAAGCCGGGAAGATCTGCACTCGGGTGGGGCAATTTACGATTTTGTAAGAAAGCATCCATTATGCCCTGCGCCGGATGCCGAAATTGAGCAATTTCAAGAATTTGCAGCAATGGTCGCAAATGAGTCTCCGATAATTTATACAGTCGATTTGGGAAATTATTTGCCTTCAGCGGATATTGTCGTAACTGCAACCAGTCAGGTTAATAGCTTAATTACCCCGGACATGCTTAAATTCGGCGCAGTGGTCTGTGATGTCGCCAGACCGGCTGATGTTAGCGTTGAAGTGAAAGAAGCAAGGCCGGATGTATTGGTTATCGATGGAGGGGTCATCGCGGTTCCGGGCGCTCCCGACCTTGGTTGGAATTTTGGTTTTGAAAAAGGCCTTGCCTATGCCTGCATGTCGGAGACTATGATGCTGGCATTGGAAGAACGTTATGAGCACCATAGTTTGGGAGTTGATATTAATACTGAAACTATCGGTCTATTTAAAGAATTAGCCCAGAAACATGGTTTTCAGTTAGCCGGTTTCCGTAGCTTCGATAAACCTTTACCTGAAGAGGCCTGGAATAATGTAGTTAAAGCGAGAATAGAGGGCCAAAAGCAGAAAGTAGAGAATGTTTCCTGAAAAATATCAAGTACCGGTGCAATCTAGCCAAACTAGACTGCACCGTTTTTATTTTCCACCTAGGGGGAAAAGACAAGTATGAGTAATATTATCTCAAATCTAATTATTCTAATGGTTTTCTTATATGCTTTAGGGGCTATTTTGGCGCTTGTTTTTACATTCAGCCCTCGGCTGGCCAATTTGTTGCCCAATAGTATTACAGCATTTGCCGCGCTAACAGGTATCGGGGCATCGACATTTCAGTTATTATCAGATATCGACCGGGTCTACTTGAGAAACATTGTTACAACAGTTCCTTACATTTCATTAGAGATGAGTATCGACCGCCTTTCAGCTTTTTTTCTGCTGGCGCTATCTGTTTTGGTTTTGGCTGTATCGATCTATTCTATGGGTTATATCAGGCATTATTACCAAAAACGCAATGTAGCGGTTTTTAATTTCCTGGTGAATAGTTTTATTTTAGCCATGATTGGTGTGCTTATTTCTGAAAATATGATTGCCTTTTTTACTTGTTGGGAACTTATGTCTCTAATCTCATATTTTCTGGTTATCTACGAAGCCGATGGGGATGGTGACCAAAAAGCCGGTATCATCTACCTCATCATGACTCATTTGACCTCTGCCTTTTTATTGATTGCATTGGGACTCATCTACAGTTGCAGCGGTTCTTTATCCATAAACACCGCCTTAACCTCGGCCCCGGTTTGGATCAAAAATTTGTTATTCATCAGCTTTTTGGTTGCTTTTGGCACCAAAGCCGGTATCATTCCGTTTCATATCTGGCTACCGTACGCCCATCCGGCGGCACCCAGTAATATTTCTGCTTTAATGTCAGGGATTATGATTAAAATGGCTATTTATGGGTTTATTCGGTTCGTATTTGAAATGTTGGGAGCCCAGTTTCAATGGTGGGGAGTAACTATTTTAATAGCTGGGGTTATAACGACCATCCTCGGAGTCGCCTATACTTTAGTCGAATCGAATATCAAACGGCTGCTGGCTTATTGCAGTATTGAAAATATCGGTATCATTCTGATCGGGGTTGGAGTTTCCTGCCTGGCATATAGTTCGGGGGAAATGACTTTAAGTGCCTTAGCCCTTATGGCTTCACTATTTCATTTACTCAATCATACTATCGTTAAAGGTGCTCTTTTTATGGGTGCCGGAGCTATTTTACATTCAACGCATACGAAGGATATGGAGAACTTGGGTGGCCTGCTAAAGAAAATGCCGGTTACCGGAGTTTTTTTATTGGCCAGTTCACTTGCAATTTCGGCAATACCACCGTTTAACGGTTTTGTGAGCGAATGGTTGACTTTTCAAGCCTTATTTGTTCATATCACAACTGCAGGAATTGGAATCAAAGTTTTATTGATTCTGACAGTGGCGGCACTGGCAATGGCGGGGGCGCTCGCTGCCACTAGCTTTATTAAATTTTTTGGTATCACTTTTTTGGGACTGCCCCGTACTGAAAGTGCTCTGGGCGCAAAAGAAGCGCCCCAGCCAATGCTTTGGGGCATGGGATTGCTGGTGATCTTAAGTTTGATAATAGGACTACTGCCCCAAGGAGTTATAGGTTTGTTGAATCAAGTCGTAATGAATATTACCGGAGTATCAATTGCCTCTATAATAAACGGAAATTCCTTTTTGATGATATATCCACTGAGTGTGGGACACAGTAGTGTAGCGCCATTGGTACTCCTGGTTATTGGAATCATTTTGGTTGTCATGACACTATTGATTATCAAAGTATTAGGCTCAAAGGTACAAGACCGGAAATATAACACTTGGGATTGTGGTTATAGCCAGCTGGGACCAAGGACGCAATATAGTGCTACCGGTTTTTCCAAACCATTACAGATTATTTTTCGCGCCTTATACCGGCCAAATCGGCAATTGCAAGTAGAAACGGGTTCTTCTCCTTATTTTCCTAAGTCCATGAAGTATGTGGTAACCACGGAGTCGGTCTTTGAGAAATATTTTTACCAGCCGATTGCCAGGGGTTTAACTACATTCGCCAAAAGGTTCCGGATGGTAATACAAACAGGCAGTATTCATCATTATCTCATTTATATATTTGTAACGATCTTATTATTACTGTTATATTTCCGTTGTTTCGCCTAAGGAGGAAACTATGGACTACTTACTTTATATGCTCTTACAACTAGCGGTCGTTGTTACCTTGGCTCCACTCGTGAGTGGGATCATCAAAAAAATAAAAGCCTTCTCACAGAAACGTAAAGGCCCACCGTTACTTCAAATGTATTATGACCTTTATAAATTAACCCAAAAAGATACAGTGGTCTCCGAGACGGCATCTTGGATTTTTAAAGCGACCCCATATGTACAAATTTCTTCAGTCTTGCTCGCGGCGTTACTGATTCCTGTTAGTGTAAAGTTGCCAACTTTTGCTTTTATGGGCGATGCAATTTTGGCGGTTTATCTTTTGGCTCTGGGCAGGTTTTTTATGGTGCTGGCGGGACTCGATACTGCTAGTACCTTCGGTGGAATGGGAAGTAGCCGGGAGATGATGATCTCCTCTTTAATGGAGCCATCCTTATTGGTAACGGTATTCACCGTTGGGCTGTTAGCCGGTTCCACTTCGGTTCATGACATGATGCAAAGTTCAGTGATGGCAGGCTGGACCATTTTTCATCCGGTTTATCTATTAACGTTTTTGGCCCTTTTTATCATCCTGATTGCGGAAACAGCCAGAATTCCAGTGGATGATCCGGCGACTCATTTGGAATTGACCATGGTCCACGAGGCTATGCTGCTTGAGTATTCGGGACGATATTTAGCTATGATGGAACTGAGTAGTACCATTAAGCAACTCATATTGATTACTCTACTCGCCAATTTATTCATACCATTGGATGGATTATTCAGTATTGGTAATTCGGTGTTGATGTTATTGATTTCGATATTGCTTTATTTTGTGAAGGTGATAATAATCGCGGTTGTGATAGGGATTGTGGAAATAAAAACTGTCAAGTTGCGCTTATTCTCAATTCCCAACTTAGCTGCGCTCTCATTTGTTTTAGCCATTCTTGGTTTTTTTCAATATTGGATTATTGGGAGGTAACCTAAAGCGGTGGATAACTATTTGCATTTCTTATCGATTGCTATTCTTATTTCCGGTTTTATTTTGGTTGCAGGTAAAAGAGTAGATTCTTATATCAAAACATTCAGACTGCAATCTGTTTTATTGGCAATGGTTGCTTTTTTGATTGGAATTCATAATATTTTCCTTCGCGGAGATTGGGAAATCATGACGGTCGGCTTAATCACGGTGGCTATTAAAGTCTTATACATTCCTCATTTACTTAAAAAGACCGTCCATAAGATTGAGTACAAGGTCGAGAAAGATTTTTTCCTAAATATCCCGATTTCGATTTTAATTTGTTGCGTTTTAGTCATTCTGGCTTATTTCACAGTCAATTATATTGAAGATTTTCAGAACGGTTATTTAAAAATTTATTTAGCCAATGCGATCGCCGTTGTATTAATTGGCTTGTTCTTTATGATTAGCCGTAAAAAGGCTATCGGCCAAATCATTGGGTTCCTGGTGATCGAAAATGGCTTATTTACAGCAGCAATCCTTTCTACAGAGGGAATGCCGATGATTGTCGAGCTGGGAATCTTTTTTGATTTATTAACAGCAGTGTTAATCATGGGTATATTGGTCTTTCGAATCAATGAAAATTTTGAGACGATTGATTTGAATAAATTAAAGAATTTAAGAGGTTAATCAGCATGGA
>JAEZKW010000356.1 GCA_023415375.1 Bacillota bacterium | reverse complement strand
TATAGCAATGTAAATCTTGCCATAACCGGAGGATTAACCAATTCGCTGATTGCCGGAGATATTACATTGTTTGATAGTAGAATTGTAATAGCTTCTTCAAGTTCAGATAGTAGCGAAACCTCATCCGAATGGGATCCTACATTGTCCATTGAAATAAAAACCCGTGATAATGTTCGTTTCCGACAAATAGGTTTGGCAGATATCACTGTAAACGGAAGGCTTCAGGTCGATGGAAAATGGTCCGATCCTATAATTGAGGGTGAAGCCACTTCAAAACAAGGCATTATAACTCTGTACAGTCAAACTTTCAAAGTGAATCATGCAAAAGCCACATTCGCTCATGAACAAGGATATTTACCATACATTGATGTTAATTCCAGCCTGAGGAACCCACGGGCTGAGGTTTTCTTAACGGCCAAGGGCCAAGTCGGTAGTGACCTTGCAGTTAACCTTTTATCAGAACCTTTTATGTCCAAATCGGACTTATTTGCGATGCTAAATTGGCCTGAATTTAATAACGAAGATAGTTCGACAAAAATTAATGATGTGCTTACCGGAAACTTAAGTTTAGTGACAGATACAGTTTTTGGGGATTTTTTATATCAGGTGCGCAATGTTCTTGACCTTGATTATCTATATTTGGAACCCAATTTTCAGGAGAGTGATTTACGCCTCAACGTCGGCCGGAATATATCCAAGGATTTATTTCTGTCTTATAGCCGTTCGTTTATGTATAACCAGAAAGATCAGTGGGAGCTTGATTATCAAATCAATTCTCGCTTGTCTCTGGGCGCTGATTACTCATTATTGGATGGTGCTTCCTGGCGTCTTACTTACCGATTTGGGTTTTAACCAAAATCTCAGAAAAACACTTTTGAGACAGCTTCTTTTTTATTGTTGTTGAACGATTAGTAGGTACATGAATCGTGGAAAAAATAAAAAGCACTTGCAGGAATCTCCAAATATTCCGGAAAAACTTTATAATACCAAGAAGGATAACTGACAAAAAACGAGAAGTTTTAGTCTTTGAAATCGGCTTTACAAAAACAAATCCCAACTTTATGCCTGTATCATTGCATCTAGCCTATTGAGTTACTTAGTTTCCGGGAAGGTGAATGGTTGATTCAGCAATATTTAACTGAATTATCTAAAGTTCATCTGCTTGAACCAGCGGAAGAAGAAACGTTATGGAAACGTTATAAATCGGAAAACTCGCGTGAATCTCGCCAACGCATTATTGAATCTTACCAGCCTTTGGTTTTTAAAATCGCCTCCCGGCTTACTGAGCGGGAAGAATTGTTTTTTGATTTAATCCAGGAGGGAACAGTCGGTCTGATTGAGGCTGTCGAAAATTTTAATTTGCAGCATGCTGTGAAATTCAGCACTTTTGCACAGTACCGGATTCGCGGCCGGATGATTGATTTTTTGCGCCGGCAACGTTCCAATCAAGATTGTCTGGAGTTGGCGCTTTATGAAGAAGAGGTTGAAACTTTTATCTCCAAAATCGCAGATGAGCACGTAAATATTGAAGAAGAAGTCTCTCACCGAGTTATCAACCAGCAAGTCAATCAGGCAATTTCTCGTCTAAGCCCCAAAGAACAAAGAATCATTCAAGATATATATCTTTTTGATAAGGAACCCACCGTTACGGCAAAAGAGTTGAATATTAGTCTGTCATATCTTTATAAACTTCAAAAGAAGGCTCTACAGAGACTAAGGGGTATGCTTTCCAAATTGCGGGCGGATATTAAGGTAAATGGTTCATGAGATGTATAATGATAGTCCAAAATTGAGAAATTAAAAGTAAAATTAAGCAAAAGCTAAATAATAATCTTAAATCGCATTCCAAAAATCATGGGACAACATCGATATTAATTATGAAAGATTTTTGAAAGGCGGGAATCCAAATGGAAAAATCAAATGCTGATAAATTAATTGATCGGATCGAGGACGCTAAAGATTGGCTCGAAAAAGCTAAAGTTGAATACAAAAATTCCAATCCCGAACGGGGTGGACTTATATTAAATTTGGCTCAAGCAGAAGTTAAACATGCTTGGGAACTAAGTCATCAACAATACGTTTCAAAAACTGTTACGCCATTCAATAGGAAACCAAGTTGCCATTCTAATTTGAAGTATATAATACCTATAGCAGCTTCTTTAGTATTGGTGACGGGTTTGGGAGTCGGTGTTCGATTGAGTGGAGTGTTTTCGCCGACTTTGAAATCAAAGACTGTTCCAATAGTCTCTCAAACAAATCGTCAAACAACACTCCGGAACCAAAAAATTGTAACTGTGAACAAGACGCCTTCATCTTCAATGACTGGATCTGAAACGAAACATAGGGATGATGTTGTTGCTCAAATTCAACCAGCACCGAGCAATACACCGGTCGCTTTTCCTACAACGGGCATAAAATCCAATAATACGCAGGCAAGGTATGCCGATGCCGCACCTGAACGAACCGGAATAAACATCATTAATTCGAAACCGGTACTCAAAGAGGTTTCGAAACTTTCTATTGATGAAGATGCCTTAACAAAGGAAGCGTCACATAGCTTACGGATTGGCAAATAAATAAGCATCCAAAGGGGGCTATTTTTTGAAATTTTCAGGCCGCAACCGCATACTGGCGGGAATGACTCTGATCTTTTTATGCCTGGGAGTTGCTCTGGTGATACCGGCCAGGGCAGAATCCGCTCCAATCGTAATAACTTTTGAGCTTCAGGGCAATACCCATATTCCTTCCGAAAAAATCTTAGGGGTTATCACCAATACCAAAATGGGCGCTCCTTTTGATGCCAAATCGGCCCAAGATGACGCTCAGGCAATTATGGGCCTGGGTTATTTTGCGGATGTTCAAGTAAAAACCGAAAATATGTTAAACGGGGTTAAAGTAATCTTTGAAGTTTTTGAAAACCCCATATTTAAGGAAGTGCAAATCAGCGGGCTTACTGATGTCAAACCTGCAGAATTAATGCCTTTTTTCTCCCAAAAAGCGGGAGATGTTTTTAATACTGCAACATTTCGAACCGACCTCGGTAAGGCCATTAAATTTTGTCAAGAAAAGAAGGGCTTATGGATTCAGCCCAAAAATTCGCAGAATATGGGTATATCTGCAGATGGAGTTGTCAAAGTTGAATTGGTCGAATTGAAATATGGCAAGATTAAGATCTCCGGATTGGCGAAAACTCAGGAGAAAGTTGTAACCCGTGAACTCTTGATTAAAACCGGTGATGTTATCAGACGGGATGTTTTACAAGATGAGCTGGCCCAGCTCATGCGGCTTCGAATTTTTGACAATATCGAACCGCAGTTGGAAATGAGCGATACCCCGGACTCATTGGATTTGATATTGAACTTTAAAGAGGCTCAAACCGGCAGTTTTTCATTTGGTGTTTCTTATTCGGAAACCACCCAGACTTGGGGAGGACTGTTGGGTTATAGTGAAAACAATCTAATGGGAA
>JAEZKW010000289.1 GCA_023415375.1 Bacillota bacterium | reverse complement strand
AAGCATTCCTTCGACATTCAAGGATGAATGTCGCGATAGAGGGGAATCCCTGGGGGCTCAGCGGCATAGGCATCTTGACAAAGCGCGTTTCCCCTCGCTCTTCAGGAGAGGGGAGAAAAGGGGAGAGGTGGCCGGTGGGATTCCTCGCGATGCTTACATCGCGCAGGGTGATGCCGTTCACACCCTTTGGCCTTGCAGGTGCAGGAGGGTGGGTTCGCGAACTAGTTCGCGCCGCCTCCTGTCGATAACAGCGCCGACCTTCTTGATCGGCGGTTGTTGCTCTTACAAAATAATATCCCCTTTTCCCATCTACCCCATCCAGCCAACGGACACGCCAATCAATTTCGGGAGACGGTGGAAAAACAGTTAATCCTTCAGTATGGATTTATGTTAAAATAAATATAAGTTCAATATCCATTTTTTGAGAATACTATGGTATTAACTGAAAAGTGGCAGGAGGAGGATTGTGATGTAAACCAATTCCGTCGGGTATCAGCAAACCATTGAAAACATTAAATCGAAGTTGCTGGCGGAGATCCAACCGGACTATTTTGTTAGTTGGGTCCGGCGCTCGCGGCCAGGTCTGCGAAGGCTCCGATATTGATCTTTTGGTGGTCTGGGATGAGCGGTTTACTTACTTTAAAATATTTTGCAACAGCCCCTTAACTTATGGGTGATTGGCATATGTCTGTTGAACCAAATCAATCAACTTCTTGTTACTTCAATTCCTTCCCGCATGTACACCTGGTAACTGCATTCCCATTTGAATCCCTGTATACCTTTTGTTTTTTAGTCCCTATCGTATCTAATGAGTAAGTTTTGCCACATGAGCAAAGATAAATCGACATATTAATACCCCCCTACTTTACTATTCAAGAAATAATTGGAATTCCCTCCAGGTGGAAAAACAAAATTAATATTCTATTTATGGCATTTTATGTATCTATCGCTCTTGATTATCGTTTCGTAGAATACAACTTCGATTTCAGGTTCTCTCATAAATAAAAAGTTCCGTACCTGCGATGGACACCCGTATTTCGGAAATGACATGGGGTGGATTCTGTCCAATAATCAGGCAGGATATTGCAACTGCATTCGCGAAGAATCAAATTAATTTTGACACTTGTTTATTGTCATTAGACTGAATATTTTGAGGTGAAAGACATGAAACAACTTATGACCGGCAACGAGGCCATGGCTAGAGGCGCCTACGAAGCCGGAGTCAAACTGGGCAGCGCTTATCCCGGCACTCCCAGTACTGAGGTTTTTGAAAACCTGGCAGACTACAAAGATTCTCTGTACTGCGAATGGGCGCCCAATGAAAAAGTAGCGACCGAGGTAGCCTATGGCGCTTCCATCGCCGGTGTGCGATCCATTTGCGCAATGAAACATGTTGGTCTCAATGTGGCCGCCGATCCCATCTTCACTGCGACCTACCAGGGTGTTGGCCGGGGCTTTGTCATCATCACCGCCGATGACCCCGATATGCACTCTTCGCAAAATGAACAGGATAATCGTTATTACGCTAGATTCGCGAAAATGGCCCTGATCGAGCCCTCCGACAGCCAGGAATGTAAGGACTTTTTACAAGAAGCTTATCGAGTTTCGGAAAAATTTGATATTCCCGTACTGTACCGGGTCACCACCCGGGTTTGTCACTCGAAGAGTCTGGTAGAGCTGGGGGAAAGGGAAGAGGTAACCACTCTCGAGTACCAGCGTAACGCGCGCAAGTTTGTGTGCACGCCTGCTAATGCGAAGCTCAATCACCCCATTCTGGAGCAAAAGCTGAAGGATTTAGCGGCTTACGCTGGCCGAAGCCCGTTGAACAAAGTGGAAATGAAGGGTACCAAAATCGGTGTGATCACCGCTTCAATAGCCTATCAGTACGCCAAAGAGGTCTTTCCGGAGGATACTTCCTTTTTAAAGCTGGGCTTTACTTATCCCTTACCCATGGACTTAATCCGCGACTTTGCCGGAAAGGTTGAAAAACTTTATGTGGTGGAAGAGCTCGAACCGTTCATGGAGGAGCAAATGAAGGCAGCGGGTATCGAGTGTATCGGAAAAGAAGTTATACCCAATGTCTGTGAGCTTAACCCGGAAATTATCGCCAAGGGTGTTTTCGGCATCCAACCGGAAATCACCAAGGTAGAGGCACAGGTCGTGCCGCGCCCGCCGGCGTTATGCCCCGGCTGCCCTCATCGCGGATTCTTTTATACCTTATCGAAAGGCCATGACTACGTCATTGCTGGTGATATCGGTTGCTATACCTTAGGCTCAGCTCCGCCGTTAGGCGCCATGGACTCGGTGGTCTGTATGGGCGGTGGTTTTTCGGTGGGCATGGGTATGGCCAAGGTTTTTGAAATTACGAAGCAGACGGAGAAAAAGGTTTTTGGCGTGGTCGGCGACTCGACCTTTTTCCACAGCGGTATGACCGGTGCCGCTGAAATCATCTATAATAAAGGGAAAATGATACCCTGTATCTTAGATAACAGCATCACCGGCATGACCGGACATCAGGATAACCCCGGCAGCGGCGCCAATCTGATGGGTGAGCCGGCTCCGTTGATTCGAATTGAAAAGGTCATGGAGGCCTACGGCTATGAGAAGATCATCATCGTTGATCCTCAAGATTTAACGGCGATGGAAAAGGCAGTAGAGGATGCATTGGCTAGCACCATACCGGCTGCCATCATTGTCCGCCGCCCTTGTCTGCTCATTAAAAAAATCAAGCACGACATTGGTAAGTGTGTGGTTAACCAAGATCAATGCCGTGGCTGTAAAAAATGCCTGAAAGTAGGATGCCCTGCTGTGTGCCTAAAAGATGGCAAAGCCACCATCGATCAGACCCTATGCGTCGGTTGCAAGGTGTGCGCCCAGGTTTGTCCGTTTGGCGCAATTGAAAGAGCGGGTGACAAGTCATGAATGAGGTGAAAAGTATTCTTTTAGTTGGCGTCGGCGGTCAAGGGACCATTCTGGTCAGCAAAATCTTAACCCGAGGTTTGATCCAAGCCGGTTACGATGTCAAGATGAGTGAAATTCACGGCATGGCTCAGCGCGGTGGTAGTGTCTCCACCCAGGTACGCTATGGCGGCAAAGTATACTCACCCATTATCGGACGGGGCGGTGCCGATATTTTAGTCGCCTTTGAAAAAATGGAGGCTGTACGCTACCATGAGTTTTTGAAGCCCACCGGTATCGCAGTTATCAATAATTATGCAATTGCTCCCATGCCAGTTGCTGCCGGGATGGCGGTCTATCCTGAAGGCTCTATTGAGGCAATGACAAAAGCCTTTAAAACAATTTCCTTTAATGCGGCCGAAATCGCTCAGAAAATCGGCAATCCAAAAACGATGAACATCGTCCTTTTCGGCGCCATGGTTAAGGCCTTCGGCATGACCGGCATTGACTGGGAACAAGTGTTTCGTGAGCAGCTGCCGGAAAAGTTACTGGAGGTTAATCTTAAGGCTTTCCGGGCCGGCGGGGAAATGGTTTAATGGATGTTTGGGTTTTTTTACGCTCTGATACCCTACAAATTTGAAAAGCGAAGCTAAACGAGGGTATAAATCCTATTGTAATACCTATAAATATACTCTAATTCTTGACAACGGGGTAGGACGATGTTATAATTTGGCAAACCATGCAGAAGGAGGATTGTAAGTATATGCTTAATCCAATCGTTATCGTTGCATAGCAAAGGCTATTGCAATGAACAGCTGCAAAGACAAAAATCAGATGTGAATATAGCCTTTGCTATTCCTAATCGAGAAAACTTTTAGGAGAGCAAAATGAGCTATAAGAGAGCAATTTATATACTCCCTAATGACTTGCTTGAGCAGGTACAAGAATATGTAGATGGTGAGTTTATCTATATACCTAGAAAATCAGGCAATAAAAAAGAATGGGGATCAAAAACATCCACCCGCAAAGAATTACAACAGCGAAATTTACAGATTTATGAAGATTATTCGGCGGGGAATAGCCTGCAAGAATTATCCGAGAAATATTTTTTGTCTTTGAAAAGTATTCAAAGGATAATATGGGAACAAAGAAACATTAACTAACCTTAGAATGAGCCAATGCAGTTTTGCCACTGTATCGGCTTATTTTCTTTTACTAAAAGTCTTTAAGGTTTGGTTTTAAGAGACCGGATGATACAATTTAAGTAGATAAAATACCAGATTGGGAGGGACTATTATGACAAAGATTTGTGAAAATCCACCGTTTTTTCTTTCCTATTCAGTTTTAATATGAGTATAATTTGCGATTGGGTTAACATTTATTTAGTGTGCATCCTGAAAGGAAAATAACGGATGATAGAAAAGATGAGTGATTTTTTCACTGCTCGTGTCAATGGGTATGACAGTCATATGATTAACGAGGTTACCGGGTGTAAGGAAGGATATCAAAAAATGGCTGAATTACTGCCGGGGACAGTAGTTAATCTTTTAGACCTTGGCTGCGGAACCGGTTTAGAACTTGACGAAATATTTAAAATTCACCCTAATATTAAAGTAACTGGTATTGACTTAACAGAAGCCATGCTGGATGTATTAAAACAAAAGCATCCCGACAAAGACATGACGCTTATTAATGCGAGTTATTTTGATTACGATTTTGGAATCAGAAGGTTTGATGCAATCATATCTTTCCAAACAATGCACCACTTTCCGCATATTAAGAAGATAGAACTATATTCAAGGATTTATTCAGCACTAAAGCCGGGTGAAAAATATATCGAATGCGATTATATGGTAATCGATCAAAAAGATGAGGACTTTTATTTTAAAGAAAATGAGCGAATACGTCATGAACAAAATATTCAAGATAGTGAATTTTATCATTATGATACTCCATGTACAGTCGATAATCAGTTAAAGATGCTTCGGATAGCTAATTTTGGGAAAGCTGAAATGGTCTGGAGAGTAGAAAATACCACCATTATTGTTGCTGAAAAGGTAGTAGAATAGTGTCCCATCTTACTAACAGCCAAAGGTGGTGCTGGTTTGTTACGGAAAAACTGAATTTATCGCAAAATGCTTTTGAACATTGCGCCGCCGTTTTTCTCAGCCTATTCTATTTTTATCAACCCGGTAAGTTCCCCGGTGTAGATGAGCGACAACCAGTTGTTTTAATAATTCTTGCGGTTTTTTTGAAACGGATTAAAGCGCATGCCTTGTTGTGTTGAAAAGATAATATGGGAACAAAGGAACATTCATTAATCCTTAGAATGGGCCCCGCAGTTTTTACACTGTATTGGCTCATTTTCCTTTACTAAAAGTCTTTAAGGTTTGGTTCCGCGGGACCGAATGATACAATTTGCGTAGAAAAAATACCGGGAGTGACGATGATGAAAAAGATTTATGGCAATCCACCATTTAGCTTTTCTATTGAGTTCTAATAGGAAGGATAAATTGTGAAAATCCACTTTTATCCTTTCTATGCAGTTTTAACTAGGAAGGATAAATTTTAATGCAAACAGTATATTGGGAGATACAGTATCTATCCCCACCACCTGCAATAAAGTATTGCAAGCGGTGCGGTAAAAAAACAGAGCATGTTTGCTCCAGATTGTTTCGGGTAAACGCCCAACGCAAATATTTAGATATATGGTTAATCTATAAATGTTCAGATTGCGATTCTACATGGAATATGACTATTTACTCCCGTATCAATCCCAAAAGTATTGCCCCTGAAATATTTGAGGGTTTCCATAGCAATAACGGAGAGCTTGTCAAGAAATATGCTATGGATACGGAGCTAATAATCAAGAATGGAGCCGAAGTTGGTCTTCCCAAGTATGAAAAATTAGGGCCCGCTATTGATTTTACGATTCCTGTTGAATTACATATAAAAAGCTATCCATCACGGCTAAAGGTATCTGCTTTGTTACGGGAAAAACTGAATTTATCTCAAAATGCTTTTGAACAAATGATAACCAGCGGATCAATCCGAAGCACCAGCGGACTTGACTTAAAAAAATGCAGACTGCAAACAGAAGTTATATTGATAATTGATAGTCAAACCGTTCCTGAAGAATTGTGAAAAAGCCACTTTCTGAAAAAACCGTAAATCCAAATGTTCATTTACCTTGCTTTTTCACAATTATTCCAAAGAAGCGTCTTGAATTTATGACATTATCACAGCGCTTCTAGTTCAAGAAAGGAATATGAAGTAGTGCCAAAAATGAAAACCCATAAGGGTTTGAAAAAAAGAGTGAAGCTAACCAAAAGCGGAAAAGTAAAAAGAGCACATGCTAATATCCTGCATAATGCGGGAAGCAAAAGTAAAAGGCAAAAGCGCAGATTACATTCGGCGACATATGTTGACCGCTCTAACATGGCTGCAATCAAAAAAATGCTTCCTTATGGTTAACCAAAAATGTAAGAAACTTCAGTGGTGAGGGGATAGAGCGCAGAGCACCTATGTACCTATGCCCTCACTCATTGTTCAAAAAGAAATCCGGCGTTTTCATCGCTTTATTCAACAAACCCTTCATATATAGCACAAACGGCCTTTTCAAAATCTTGATTCTCCACACCTACAATGATATTGATCTCACTGGAACCTTGATCAATCATTCTTACATTAACATTAGCCTTCGAAAGAGCCGTGAAGAGCTTTGCTGCAACACCCGGGGTATAAGTCATCCCCAAACCGACCGTTGCGACAAGTGCCATGTTCGGAGAAACCTCGACTGTATCGGGATTACATTCGCGTTTGATTTCATTGATAACCTTATCTAGTTTAT
This sequence comes from Bacillota bacterium, assembly GCA_023415375.1. GTDB lineage: Bacteria > Bacillota > UBA4882 > UBA8346 > UBA8346 > UBA8346. The sequence continues at coordinate 706 of JAEZKW010000289.1, read as the reverse complement.
GATCAAGCTGCGTATCGGCGATAACCAAAGAGATTGTGTCGATCCCGGAGGGCATGTGTTCAAAGGAGATACCATTGCTCTCCAGAATGGAGAGAACTTTGCGCCCAAAGCCCAATTCCATATTCATTAAGGCTTTTTCGATAGTCAGGACTGTAAAGCCTTTTTTTCCGGCGATCCCGGTGATGTTTCCCATTCTTTGCCGGGCTTCTTTATCGGTAATAATCAGTGTTCCCGGATCTTCCGGTGCATTGGTATTTTTGATATTAACGGGAATACCGGCCTCCCTGACCGGGAAAATAGTTTCCTCATGAAGAACGCTGGCGCCCATATAGGCTAACTCACGAAGTTCTCGATAAGTGATCCGCTCGATGCTTTTAGGATTCTTGACAATTCGCGGATCGGCCATCAGAAAACCGGAGACATCCGTCCAGTTTTCATAAATATCCGCCCCCGCGCCCCGGGCAACAATCGCACCGGTGATATCCGAACCGCCCCGGGAGAAAGTTTTTATCTCCCCACTCGGCAAAGAACCAAAGAAACCGGGAATAACGGCATGTTCGTGTTTGGCCAGACGGGCGCTGATGACCCCCTGTGTTCGATCGGGATCAAACAATCCTTTTTGGTCAAAGAAGATGACCTCGGCTGGATCGATAAAATCCCATCCCAGTAAATCGGCCATGATTAATCCATTTAAATATTCGCCGCG
>JAEZKW010000206.1 GCA_023415375.1 Bacillota bacterium | reverse complement strand
CCCTTTCACTTCGCTTCAATGGTCTGCCAACCTCCACGAAGATACTGATGAGTTTTGCACCTCTACTCTACCACTAATCATTTATATTTATGAAATTGTTATTATTTATACTACAAAAATAGTTCACTGTCAATATGGATTATTTAAATTAAATTATTCTTTATTTATTTGCCTCAACCATTCAGTGCATAATCCAATCCAGGTGGCAACATGAGGATGGATTCCCATACTCCCATCATCTGTCTCTTCAGTCGCTAATGATAAACCGTGGGATCCTTCCGGATAAATATGAAGTTCAAATGGAACGCCATGGGCCCGCAACTCCGATGCAAATAACAAACTGTTTTCAACCGGTACAGCGTTATCGTTAAAGGTGTGCCAGATAAACGCCGGAGGTGTTTGGTCATTAACCTGGTGTTCTAAAGACATTTCATCAAGTAACGCTTGCGAAGGATTTTCACCTAACAAATTATCAAAAGAACCACGATGAGCATACGAGCCGGAAGTTATCACCGGGTAACAAAGAATCAATGCATCAGGACGGTTCAAACTATTTTGAATACCATCCGCATTTTGCAGGTAAGATTGCTGCCAGAATACACCTAGACTAGCTGCTAAATGGCCTCCTGCCGAAAAACCGCAAACTGCTATTTTTTCGGGATGAACTCTCCATTTTTCAGCATTTTCACGAATGATACACATTGCCCGCGAAACATCCAGGAGCGGCTGAGGATGCCGCCTGGGTGCGACGCTATAATAGACAACAAAGGCATGATAACCGGCAGCATTAAATTGTAGAGCAATCGGCTCGGCTTCCCGCTCTGAGGTAAAGCCGTAACCGCCGCCGGGACAAATTAGAACCGCTCCTCTTGTTTTGGGTCCATCCAGTAAATAAGTAACTAAAGTAGGTTGAAAACCATCATTTCCTTGACTTTGATAGTCCCTCTGCTCCCACAGTTGTATCGTTTGATGTATCAAATCGAACCCTCCCTTTAGTTAATTAAGCAACGCTCCGTCACGATGGGGTTGTTTGTTTACGTAATGATTTTATAAAGAAAAAAGAAATTACCGCGACAGTTACAATGGGTGAAATAAGTGATGGTAATTTAACACCGAAACCTTCAGCCAGCATCACTGCTCCCAAAAAGAATATGGAGTACATTGCTCCATTTTTTAAATATTTGAATTTCTTGATTCGGTCAATATTTCCGATGGTCAACTCCCGGACCACAAAGGCCCCAATACCGTTACCGATAATGATTAAGGGGACAGACAGAGTAAATGCAAAAGCTCCTAAAACTCCATCAATGGAAAAAGTCATATCAATAATTTCTAAATAAATAACTTTGCTGATATCCGACATCGGGGTGGCAACTAAATTATGTTCCTGTACTTCGGCATTTTGTTTAAAACCATGGGTGATAAAAAAAGCTGTTGAACCAAGAACCGCCGAAAAAGCGACCATCTCGTTTTTTTGCAGTGCAAACCATACAATCATTGTTAACAGAATGGATACCACCGCATAAAACCAAATACCGACTTTCATTAGGGCTGCTTCAAAAAAAAGTCCGAAATTTTTGGGTTCCAAAAAGAGCCAGTGAAAAAAGAGAAAAATCAAAAAAACGCCGCCGCCGGAAAGTAATATTGGGCTAGCCTTTTCAATGGTCTCTTTAACCATCGGATCATTGCTAAATGCCGCAGTGAAAGCGCCAAGGGGACCAAGAGCCGGCATTGTGATCCAGATTATCAACCACGGTAACAATCCCCGGACCAAAAACACCGCAAAAATAAGGCCCCATAATAAAAACCATTTCTTCATTTTTGTACCGACGGTCGATAAAACTTCGGCATTAATAATGGCATTGTCAATGCTGCTGATAATTTCAAAAATGACTAAACCGAAGATAATAATCAAGCTCGAAAAGATACTCATAAAAGACCCCTTTCCTGATAGGGCTGTCCCAAAAGGAAGTTTAAAGGTTAAAGATATATATTAATGGCCTTTTCAAGGACGCCATATATTGTATATCTTATTGATTCTAAACGACTTTTTAGACAGCCTCAGTTCCCTGATGGATATAATTTTTCGGCAATAACTTATGAAATTCCTGCCTTCTCCGAATGTCGCCCTGACCATCATTTTATTATTTGCCAAAGTCCGATAAATTTGAAGGATTTATGCAAAAAAAAGCCAATTGAATCCATTTACGATTAATTCTTGTAATTCTTGGGAGCTCTCCATGGAACTCAAAACGAAGGTTGCGATACCCCCTTTTCTAAAATCCTATACCGGTTTACCCCGTGGCGTTTATGTTCTTTTTATGGCCCAAATCATCAATTCTGCCGGAAATTTCATAGCGCCGTTTTTAACGCTGTTATTATCGGATAAATTGGGGATGAAAGCGGACCAGGCTGGTTTCTTTGTCATGATATCCCTGTTAGCCCAAATGCCAGGCGTGGTGATCGGCGGTAAACTGGCTGATCGGATCGGCCGAAAAACCATTCTGATCAGCGCCCAGACGGTATCAGCATTATTTATTCTATCTTGCGCTTTTGTTCAAGATATTCATTGGCTTCCCTGGCTTTTAATCGGATCCAGTGTCTTTAATGGAACTGTCAAACCGGCCACCAGTGCATTAACGGCTGATTTAACGGATGTTTCCAACCGGCGGGTTGCTTTTTCTTTGACCTATTTGGGCATCAATCTGGGATACGCCATCGGGCCGATGATGGCCGGATTTTTATTCCATACCCATATTCGTTGGCTCTTTATTGGGGATGCGTTGACAACATTGATTGCAGTGGTCCTGGTTCAAACGATGGTGAAAGAAGATTTTTCTTTCAAGGAGATTAACAAAGACACTCCAATTCCAGCAGCAGATTTAATTCACCCAGACGAGCAGGCCGAGGAAGGCTCTTTTTTACAGGTCATGGGGCGGCGGCCCTTTTTGAGTACCATGATCTTATTGCTTACCGTTTATAGCTTTATTTACAATCAACATTCCTTTACCTTGTCATTAGATTTGGCTCACAAATTCGGCACGCAAGGGGCGGCTTTTTTTGGTACCCTGGAAATGGTCAATGCTTTGGTGGTGGTATTTTGCTCCACGTTGATTGTTTGGCTGACCCGGAAAATGCCCTCCCTGGAATGCATTGCCCTGGGGGGACTTTTGTACGGATGCGGTTTCGGGATGTATTTATTCACCAAAAATCTTTGGGGATTTATCATCGCCACGATCATTTGGTCAATCGGTGAAATCTTAACCGCCACCAACAACGGAGCCTATATCGCCAGTCATTCCCCTATCAGTCACCGGGCCCGCTTCACTGCCTTGCAAATGATTTGCCAAGGTGCCGGTAATTGCCTGGGTCCATTACTGATGGGCAAATTTATTACCGGACACGGAATTGGTACAGTCTGGGTACTTGTTTTCTTTATCGCTTTGGGCGCAGCGATTTTAATGTATGCCATGAATCTCATTGAGAAAAAACATTGCAACAGCGCAGCTTGATGTTATTATGAAAAGAGTTTCTTCATTAACGGGATCTTACGGATGAAATAACTAAATCCAAAACATAGCGGTAAGACAATGAGGGACGCTAAAACCATTTTTAATAATGGATAGATGACCAACCCCCGTAAAATCATGGTAATGGCTACCAGCAGAGGCGCATGGAAAACATAAACAGCAAAGGCATTGTCCGCTAAAAACCGGCTGAGCCATCCTTGCGTGTTCTTTTTCTCCCGAAACAGCACCAACAGTCCCAGACAAACCCCGACACAAAATAAAGGTTCCCAAAAAGCATAAGCCACGCGAATGAACATGAAATACTTTTCAATATCTTCACAATCCGTTTACAAATTGATCACCAATTCAACATATCCAAAGCGTATTATGGAAATTAAACTTGATTGGCCTACAAATTTCACCTTTGCCAAGTCCGATGATTCCGGGTAAAAAAATGACCAATATTAACTCTAAAACCTTATTTGAAGTCCAGCAACAAATTCAAATCTGCCGGATCAAAATGTACCAACTCTGGAGCGAGAAAGGCTGTATTGATCCGGAAATATTGGCGGTCAGTATGGAACTGGATCGACTCTTAAACCAGTATTATTTGTTACAGCCGTTGTGACTTGAAGTTAGAAAAGTGAAGTTTGAAGTTTAAATTTTTAGTGTACACCCAAGACATAGGTAACACCATGAGATATAATCACAGGCAAAAAAATAATTCCTTGCTCTAATTTAAAGTTTATTCGGGTCGATGGAGTTGACCCTTTCAGGATTGATTTAGGGCCGATGGGAAACTGTTCCTGCCTCCCCCGACCTCTCCAGGACCTAAACATTACCTATATCCAGGGCAAATGTAGAAATATTTCGAAAACATTCTGCCCGCTGGGATGCCAGCCCTCATTCTTTCTTTCTCCCTCAAGGGAGATACGAACCGCCCGATTTGTTGGCCTTTAAAAGCTCCATAACCCAAGTGATCTGGTGCTCCGTTGCCAAAACTTTCGTTCCTCCCTTCAGGGAGGAAGCAAGATGGAGGATTGGCGGAGTTTTAGCCCACGGCGGACATAATTGAGACAGCCATCTAACTTTCCTAATATTTCAATATTTCTGAAACAAGGTCTAGATGTGGGTAATGTTTAGTCTCCAGGACCAAAGGGTCGGGGCGGTGCCCGCGCGAATTAATTCGCGATTGAATCCGCCGTTCGGAACCTACGGATTCCTCGGACTCCGTTCGAGTCCGCAACCTCCTCATTCATCCCGGTTTTTAGTGGGTCGCGCGCATTTAAATGCGCGACACCATACCTTGGCCGCCTCTCCGCAGGAGAGGAATCGACATGGCAACTTGGTTAAGGCCTCCGATGGCAACCGCGCGGCTTGCAAGTAAGCCGAGTTTTACATCCGTGTAAAGAAGCGGTGCCTGCCTTCCTCCTTAAAGGCAGAAGTTCTTGTGAATGTACATTCATTTGGGCCTAAATAAAAAAATCCCGTGAATGCAATAGGAAACGGTATTTTCCATGGTTTAATTTCACTCCCCTAACTTCAAACTTCAACACTGCTTTCATAATAACTTCTTTCAAGTCCCAAATCTTTAAAAAACAGAGTAAATCATCAATCATTCATTCAATATTAATCTATCCCTAACATAAAAAAGAAATTTGACGAAGTATTATAGAGAGGTTGTAAGAAGTTCGATGAACAATTTTTATGGGAAACTCCAACAACACTCTATAAAAAGTAATATCAATTTGAAAAGGTAGGTTATCGCTTTGAACTTTAAGAATAAGATTTTTAAAAATAAAATTTTTAGGGAATTACGATTTTTTTTAGCCATGGTTACCGG
>JAEZKW010000154.1 GCA_023415375.1 Bacillota bacterium | reverse complement strand
AGTTTGCTTTATAATACCGGCCGGGTTATATCTTACACGATTATCGGAGGAATCGTCGGCGCTTTAGGTTCGGTAATCGGTTTTTCCGGTTCTGCCAAGGGGATTGTGGCGATTGCCGGGGGAATATTTATGGTGATTATCGGTGTAAACATGTTGGATATATTTCCATGGCTCCGCAGGATTAAGATTAGCACCCCCAAGTTTTTGGGCAATAAGATTTATAATAGCACCAGCCGTCGGGGACCTTTTTTTGTAGGTTTACTCAATGGTTTAATGCCATGCGGGCCCTTACAGACCATGCAATTCTATGCTTTAGGAACCGGTAGTTTTTTAACCGGGGCTATCTCAATGCTTCTTTTCAGTTTGGGCACTGTCCCGTTGATGTTCGGGTTCGGAGCTATCAGTTCATTTTTAAGTAATAAGTTCACTCATCGGATGTTAAAGGTTAGTGCGGTACTTGTGATTGTCCTGGGGCTAACCATGGTCAGCAGGGGCTTAAGTTTATCGGGAATTTCTATAGCAGCAGCCAATCCTCTGTCCGGTAGTGGGGCTGGTAATGTAGCACAAATCAAAGGCGGGGTTCAAGTAGTCGCTACAACAATGGAGTCCGGCAGATACCAACCCTTTATTGTTCAAAAAGGAATACCGGTTCGCTGGACAATCAAGGCCAAAGCGGAGGATCTGAACGGCTGTAATAATCCGGTGACCATTCCCAAATATAATATCCAGAAAAAGTTGGTCCCCGGAGACAATATCATTGAGTTTATTCCAACCCAGGAGGGAACTATTACTTATACTTGCTGGATGGGAATGATTAGCAGTAATATTAAAGTAGTGTCTAACCTCTCAAACGTTTCTCAGGAAGATTTAAAACAAGCCGATAGTAATAATAACAGTCCATTAAGCGGTGGAGGCAGTTGCTGTGCGGCCAGCGCAAATGCTACCCGCTTTTTTGGTGGCAGAGTGCCTACGGATGATATCCAAATTGCGAAAGTTGTTAATGGTATCCAAGAAGTAACAATTAAGGTCAATGATCAAGGCTATTCCCCTGCCGCTGTAATTTTACAAAGGGGTTTAAAAGCCAAAATTAAATTTGGCCCGGAAAAAATCAATTCCTGTAATTATGTGGTGACTTTCCCGGAATATAACGGACAGTTGGATTTGAGTAAGGGTCAAACTGAAACTCCGGAGATTACGGTAACTCAGGACTTTACCTTCCAATGCTGGATGGGGATGCTTCACGGATATGTGAAGGTCGTGGATGATATCCAACATATTGATATAAAAGCAATCAAAAGAGAGATCGAAGCCTATAAACCCGCCGGAGGCGGAGGCTGCTGCGGAAGATGAAGTTTGGGCACCTTTTTTTTAAGATATCGATTATTATTAATGATAGTAAAGGACGTGTTTGCAATGGATAAAAAATCAACCTTAAAAATAAGCGGTATGTCTTGTGCGGCTTGCGCTTTGCGGATAGAAAAAGGTTTGTCCAAGGTGGAAGGAGTAAAAAAGGCAACTGTTAATTTTGCCACTGAAAAAGCAACTGTCGAGTATGATTCAGATCAAGCATCAACCCAAAATTTCGAAACTATTATTGAAAAGCTGGGTTATGGAATTATTAAAGAAAAAGCATCTGAGGGTAAAGGAACACTCAAAATCAGTGGCATGACTTGCGCTGCCTGTTCCAGCCGAATTGAGAAAAAGCTTAATAAATTGGAGGGTGTGACCAAAGCTGCTGTCAATTTAGCAACAGAAAAAGCCACCGTTGAATTTGATAATCAGCAAATAAAAATTTCTGAGATTATCGCCGCCATTACCGGACTAGGATATGGTGCAGAACAAGAACAGGAATTAAGCGGGGACCGGGAGAAGGAACAGCGTGAGAAAGAGATTAAGCGGTTACGTTCTGAGTTGATTGTTTCAGCTGTTCTAAGCGCTCCATTGATTTTGGGGATGATACTGGCTCTGATAGGGTTCAATATTCCTTTTCTCCATGATTGGCGTTTTCAGATTTTTTTAGCAACCCCGGTGCAATTTATTATTGGATACCGTTTCTATAAACATGCGTTTTATGCTTTAAGAGCCAAGAGCCCCAATATGGATGTTCTGATCGCTATGGGCACCAGCGCGGCATATGTCTATAGCCTGTATAATGCATTCTTTCAGAAAGCAATGCCTGGAACTACAATGAAAGATCTTTATTTTGAAGCCTCGGCAACGATTATTACCTTGATATTGTTAGGGAAATACTTTGAGGCAGTAGCCAAAGGGAAGACTTCAGAGGCTATCAAAAAGTTGATGGGACTGCGCCCGAAAACCGCCCGGGTGATTCGGGATGGAAGTGAAATGGATATCCCTATTGAAGAAGTTGAAGTGGGAGATGTTATCGTGGTCCGCCCCGGGGAAAAGGTTCCGGTGGACGGTACAATTTTAGAAGGAAATTCGGCTTTGGATGAATCCATGTTGACAGGTGAAAGTCTACCGGTTGAAAAAAAGGCTGGCGATACTGTAATTGGTGCCACCATCAATAAATTCGGCACCTTTAAATACACGGCCACCAAGATTGGTAAGGACACTGTTTTATCACAGATTATTAAAATGGTGGAAGATGCTCAAGGTTCCAAAGCTCCTATTCAAAAAATCGCCGACCAGGTATCCGGAGTTTTTGT
>JAEZKW010000151.1 GCA_023415375.1 Bacillota bacterium | reverse complement strand
ATTGAAAAGCGTTGCAGGTGGTGCGCCAACGACCAAGAAGGAATTATGTTACATTTATAGAATTAGATGGTAAGTATTAAGGATTTCTAAATTTTCTTTTTAGGTGTTAGTTTTATTCGAGGTTGAGTTGTAGAGGAGGAAGGGCTTCTGATCGATTGTATCGTTATTGGGGCGGGCTTTGCAGGTTCCGTCATCGCAAGAAAACTAGCAGAAGAAAGTAATAAACAAGTATTAGTTTTGGAAAAAAGGAATCATATTGCGGGAAATATGTTTGATGGCCCTAATGAAACAGGCATTATCGTGCATTGGTATGGACCCCATATTTTTCACACAAATCATCAACCTGTTTATGATTATCTCCAAAATTTTTCGGAGTGGGATTCCTATGAACATAAGGTACTTGGTAAAGTAGATGGACAGCTTGTACCGATCCCATTCAACTTTACCTCCATCGAAAAACTTTTTCCCACAGCAAAAGCAAATTTTTTGATCACTATCCTCAAAGAAAGCTTTCCGAGTGTCAAGAAAGTTTCCATTTTAGACTTATTGAATCATCAAAATAAGGAAATTGTGAAATTCGGCCAATTTGTCTACAACAAGGTATTTGTGAATTATACCGCCAAACAATGGGGATTGCACCCCGACTATGTTGATCAGTCTGTTATTAATCGGATTCCCGTTGTTCTCGGATATGACGACCGATATTTTAATGATCAAATTCAGTATATGCCCAAAAACGGTTTTACGGTTTTATTTGAAAAGATGTTGAACCATCATAACATAACCATGGAGCTTAATTGCGATGCCGAAAAAAGACTTTCATTTGATCAAAAGAAAAATAGAGTCTTTTTGGATAGACAAGCTATTGATTGCCCGGTGGTCTATACAGGGTCAATTGATTGCCTACTAAAATTTGAGTTCGGGGAATTGCCTTATCGCTCTTTAGATATGGTTTTTGAGAATTATCAGCAATCATCATTTCAACCAATTGGTGTGGTTAATTATCCTAATGAAGAGGATTTCACTCGGATAACCGAGTTTAAGTACCTTACGAACCAATTCCTGGATGGCAAAACAACAATCATGAAAGAATATCCGTTACCTTACAACAAAGATAACATAAAAGGGAATGTTCCTTATTATCCCATCATAAATCCCGCAAACTTGGCGTTATATCAAAAATACCAAAACGAGCTCGCTAAATTTAGTAACGTTTATTTATGTGGACGATTGGCCGAGTATAAGTATTACAATATGGACGCGGTTGTTGACCGGGCTTTTGAAATAACCAATGAAATAAAGAGGAACAACCAATGGAACTAGTCAATTCAAAAAGATACTTAGTTATGAAAGAATTTTTCCTTTATGGAATCATTGGAGGCGCATCCGCCACATTAGATAGTGTATCCTATCTATTCTTCAGACATTTGGGTGGTTTGATGTATTTATCAAATTTTATCAGTATTAACCTTGGTATTACACTGAGCTTCCTCTTGAACACTTATTACAATTTCAAAAAGACAGATTTTCTTTTAAAGCGTGCAATAAGTTTTTATTCAATAGGGTATGGCGGATTACTTATTTCAATGCTTTTATTATGGCTTGGTAATAATATTTTTAAAATGAAAGAGATGTTGGTTAAACTTGGCTCAGTTTTGATTGTTGCCGTGATTCAATTTATCCTGAATAAAATCATTTCGTTTGGAGTGAGGGTGAGGGTGGGGGCAAATGGATAACTTATCTATTATAATTCCTGCTTATAATGAAGAAGCGAATATTGAAATTATCGCCCGGGAATGGCATGAGGTGGTTGAAAAAATAGGCGCAAATTCAAAGCTTGTTATTATCGACGATGGTAGTAAAGATAGTACATACCAAATACTTAACCAATTGAAGACAGAACTACCTTTTCTAGAACCGGTAACCAAACCTAACAGCGGTCATGGTTCTACCGTATTATTTGGATACCATTTTGCTTTAAATAATCAAGCTGATTACATATTTCAAACGGACTCAGATGGGCAAACTTTACCTTCTGAGTTTTGGGAATTTTGGAAACAAAGAAACAATTATTCGGCAATTATCGGGCATCGAAACCATCGACAAGATGGAATTTCTCGAGTGTTTGTTACCAAAACGTTGAAATTTATTTTGTGGTGTATTTTTGGTGTTAACATTACTGATGCTAACACACCATTCCGACTCCTAAAACGGGAAGTCCTTAAAAAATATATCGAACAGATCCCCAAAGATTATTTTCTATCCAACGTCCTGTTGACAGTTTTGCTTGTAAAGAACAAAGAAAATATCAAATATATTCCTATTACCTTTCGGCCCCGTCAGGGAGGAGTAAATTCGATTAATTTCAAACGGATTGTTAAAATTGGGAATCAGGCAGTAAAGGATTTTAGAAAGATTAAATTAAATTTAAAGTAATATTCAAAGTACTTTACAATGAACTAGCAATTTGTCCAGTCATTAACTTTCATTAAACATGCCTTTGACTTTTTCAGTTGTCAAACTATACTTTGGTGAAAAACTATCGCTATCTAGGTACGATAAAATTGCATAGCGTAGTTGTCTTGCACCAGAATCAATCATTCAAAAACTTTGTTAAAAAAGACAAAGTTAAACATTAAAGAAATAGCTTTTAAATTGGGTTTTTCCAGTGAATCCAATTTTGTATATACATTTCATAACAGTGAGGGACTTACACCAGGGGAATTTAGGAATACTCCAATAGTTGAGGGGATTTGGGTTACCTGGATGTAAGAAGATATAAAAAGGTTCGGGAAAGGTTTGGGTCTCCTTTACCGGAAGTCTGGGGAATAAGCTCAGAAAAAAAGGGTCAATATGAACAAGATTAAGCAAAAAAAAATTTAAGAAATCTACTAAAGGAAAACATCTTACAAAATGGAAATACAAAGTATATAGTATATACTTTGTATATATAATGGAAAACGTATATTTTATATATTAAGATTCCAAACG
>JAEZKW010000123.1 GCA_023415375.1 Bacillota bacterium | reverse complement strand
GCCTCTGTGTTCTAGAATACTAGAGTAACGGTTTCGAAGATTGCGTTTCCTAAAGAGGCACTTAATGAGGTCAATGCCTGTCGAATGCGTTGTAAAGATTGAACACCAGTAAGTGAGGACTCATTGGCGAGTGTAATGACGGGGAATGTGATACGATAAGGGTCTGTGGGAATCAATGAATCCTTAATGTTTTTTTATATTATACGAGGACATAAAAAAAATAGGGATTCCTAATAATAATTGCAATAGAGCAATATAGGAAGAGATGATTAAGTGGTTGAAGCGAATTTTAACGATTATCAATTAAGCGGTGAGTTATTAAAAGCAATTGCCTTATTAGATTTTACCAATCCTACAAAAGTCCAAGCACAGGTTATACCGGCTGTTTTGAAGCAGAAGGATATTATCGTAAAGTCCCAAACCGGCAGTGGGAAGACAGCGGCATTTGCCATTCCTATTTGCGAATTAGTAGATTGGGAAGAAAATAAACCTCAAGCATTAGTAATTGCACCGACCAGAGAACTTACTATCCAAGTCAAAGAAGATATTTTTAATATCGGTAGATTTAAACGGCTTAAAGTATCCGCAGTTTACGGGAAGTCACCTTTAACCAATCAAATAAAGGAACTTAAACAAAAAACCCATGTGGTGGTTGGCACACCGGGACGAATTATCGATCATCTTGAAAGAGGCACATTGGATACCTCCCAAATCAAATACCTCGTCATCGATGAAGCTGATAAAATGCTAAATATGGGATTTATAGAGCAAATAGAGACGATCATCACCGGCTTGTCAAAGGAACGGGTTACGATGGTATTGTCAGCTACCATGCCAAAAGACATCGAGGCTTTATGTAACAAATACATGAAAGAGCCTATTCACCTTGAAATCGAAGAGCAAAACTCCGTGATCGACCGGATATCTCAAGAAAGATATACCGTAGACAAAAAAGATAAGCTAAAACTTTTAAGAGATATCACCATAGTTGAAAACCCTGACAGTTGTATCATATTTTGCAATACCAAGCAAAAGGTGGATGAGGTTTATAATGGGCTGCAAAATCTGAAGTATACTTGTGAGAAAATTCATGGGGGAATGGAACAACGGGATCGATTAAGAGTAATGAATGATTTTAAGCTTGGCTTTTTTAGATATCTAGTAGCAACTGATGTTGCAGCCAGAGGGATTGACATAGATAATATTTCCCTGGTAATCAATTACGATCTACCACTAGACAGTGAAAGCTATGTTCATCGGATTGGAAGAACGGGACGTAAGAATAAGCAGGGTAGAGCAATTACGTTTGTAACCCAATATGAAGATAAGTTTTTGGATGGAATCCATCAATATATCGGTAAAGAGATCCCTTTGAAAGAAAGACCGGAGCCAGAAACAGTGAATTATTCCAAACAAGAGTTTGAAGAAAAAACAAAGGCTACTCCGGAAATGAAAGCAACCAAAGGCGCACAACTAAACAAAGAAATTATGAAATTACATATAAATTCCGGAAAAAAAACCAAAATGAGACCAGTCGACATCGTCGGTGCACTTTGTAGTATTAAAGGTATGACAGCAGCGGATATTGGTATCATCAATATACGGGATATCTCTACCTTTGTGGAAATATTAAATAATAAAGGTGAGTTAGTTTTTCGGGAGTTACAAAAGACACCTATCAAAGGTAGACTTCGCAAGGTAAGTAAAGCTGAGATGTAAATCCAAATTAATTAATATTAATTCGCCAAATATCATTATTCGCAGAAGTTGGTTTTTACAAAACCCGCCAGGTTCTCTATTCAACGAACTTATAAGTTCCCTGCCGGTTTAGGTTGAAATAAGGTATTTAGTTGTCCAGCAATCGCTTCTCGCCCTGCAGTTGCCTGATTTCTTCAGTGTCTTGGGCACATTCCATACATCCAAGATAATTACCCTGTTCATCACGGAGGGCGAAAAATTGAATCAAAATCTTATGGGGTTTTCCCTGCGAAACCAAGGGCACCGGCAGATCAATCCAAGACTGCACTTTACCGCGCTAGCCGCCAATTGCGAAAAAGTATGGGGATTTTTTACAATCTTGGCCCCCCTCGAAGGTGCGGCTGAGATAGCCTGTCATGGTTTATATCCTGGTAAATTAACTGTCTCAGGGTACTCCGGTATACATTCGGCTTGAAGCACATCTTTAGGAATGTCAATTAAAACCGGACCGGGTCTGCCGGTATTTGCAATATAAAAAGCCTCTTTCATCACTCGGGGTAAATCTTCGACCTGTTTAACCAAATAGCTGTGTTTGGTTATGGGGAGGGTTATCCCGATGATATCAGCTTCTTGAAATGAGTCCCGGCCCAATAGGGAAGTAGATACTTGGCCAGTTATGATCACCAGTGGAACTGAATCCATATTAGCTGTCGCAATCCCAGTCACTAAATTGGTTGCCCCTGGCCCTGAAGTCGCTAAGCAAACTCCGGTTTTTCCTGTGCTACGGGCGTAACCGTCAGCGGCATGAACGGCTCCTTGTTCGTGCCGGACCAAAATAAGCCGGATCTTTGAATTTTGATCGAGTTTATCAAAAATATTTATTACTGCGCTGCCTGGATAACCGAAAATAACTTCAACTCCTTCACGAGTAAGACATTCGAGTAATACTTCCGCACCTATGTTTTTCATGAACTCCACCTCTTTTAAGAAGTTTACATTTAATATAATGTATGACAAATAAAAAGTCAATATTAATATTAATAAATATATGTATCGTGAATACTGAATTTATGTAATATCATTTTTGCAAATCCTTATATGACGAGTAATGAAATTTTTGTATATAAAAAAACAATGATATAACAATCATAGAGACATATTTTCATAAACATTATTTATTATAGAGTAATATTACTAGATATTAAAAGAATTAATGCGTTGATATTATTGTAAGTTATTAAACTTGGATTTATAAATACTTATCATTAATATATTTTTGATGTGAACATTTAGTAAATCAGCTTATCTAGAGAGGCAAGAAACTATGCAATGGATGATGGCATTTTTATTCCGCCATACACTATTGTCAGCAGGAGTGACAAAATCTAGGATTAAATTTGGGGAGCCCATTGGCAGCCATTAATTCTTTTAAGACCGGAGCGGCTTTTTTGTTTAGATACAGTTTATCGGACCAAGTTCTTCAGCAAGGTTTCCTCGATGCAGGATTCTGACGGAAATTTTTGAAAT
>JAEZKW010000045.1 GCA_023415375.1 Bacillota bacterium | reverse complement strand
AATAGTTGACATTATTGGCTTGATGAAAGTCATAGATGTGGGTGTGCCCCATAAAGACGTAATTGACGCCGTGAGTTTCAAAAAGGTGCATCAGGTAATAAACTTCCCTAGTATCCGTATATTGCTGTAGGGAACCCGTTCCAGGGCTGAAAAACCCAAAATGAGTAAACACAAAACAAAGAGATTCTGTTTTTGCTTCCAAGGTTTGCTCTAACCAGTTTTTCTGCTTTTGGCCGATGGTCCCATTGGCAGAATCCATGCTAATAATCCTAACAGGACCAGCTTTCAATGAGTAACATGATTTACCTAATACTTGTTTATAATTGGGCCAATTTTTAAAATAAATATCATGATTGCCGATAGCTGTATAAAAAGGCAGATTAATTTGAGCCATGTAGCTTTGAAAAGCTAGGAGATCCTCTAGAGAGCCGGATTGGGTGATATCCCCGCAAATTAAAATAAATTTATCTTGGGATGGGTTGATTTGGCTCTTTAAGGCTGCTAATTTTTGGCTCGTCTTTTGATAGACATGGGTATCGGAGATAACGATAAAAGAAAAACTGGTTTCCGTGAAAGTTAGATCGGCCTTTCCCGGTAATGTCAGGCTATCTGTATAGCGATCATCGACATCACCGGAGGTAACCAGTCCGGAGGGGTCGACTGGAGCACAGGAGATAGCTGTAAAGACTAAAAATATCAGTAATAATATTTGAACGAGTTTCAAAATCGCTCCTCCAGTCCCCAGTAGATTGTTGTTTCATAAGAGGTTGCGGCTAAACCGATACTCCCTGATTGGTAGAAGCCTAGACTTACGAAAAGTGCTACTTGTGGGCTTACCATAAGTTCATTATTGATATATAGTTGATATGCTCCTAAATTTCCAGCATACATCTCATCGTAATTTTTCATCTCTACTGTTGTAACCAAACCTATATCTTCAAAAATATGGCGGACACCCAATTTATAATAAAGGATTCTTTCAAAAACCTGGCTATGATAATTGAAAATATTCCATAATTGATCAGTGTCGCTATTTAAATAGCGGAAATTCAATCCCAAGCTAAAGTAGTAGGATTCATCATCCCAATTAAAATAAGGAATTATTGAATTGGCGGCTTTATCGTATTCGGGATACTGATTACCAAGAAATTTAAGATTGATGCTAAAATCCGGGTCATTGATAATTTGGCAACCGAAATCAACAAATAATGCATTAACATGGCTCTCGGTGATATTCCAAGAGAGCCCCCCTTGAATTTGATAATTTTCATCCATAACAAGTGGATGAATAATTCGTAGGGATTTGGTGTCACCCAGGGTACGATTCTTTTCTTGAAAAACCCCAATACTAAGCTGCCCCAATCTGTCATCGTATCCTGAATATGTAGATGAGTTCGCCCATACAAAATCGGGGGTTAAAAGTAATCCAACAAAAAACGTTAAGACCCAAAGATACCTGTACAAGCTTTTTTTCATAGGATACCATCCAGCAATTGCATTTTTTAAAAATAGTGAATTTTATTATACACGAATTTTTATTGAAATTGTGAATTTAATTATATATTAACGTCTTTTTCTTACAACAGGATGGAAATAAAATTAAGCATTTTAATAATGTATCGGCAGGAAGTTTGGAAAGGAGAAGAGGATATTTATTAGTAGCATCAATTTGCCAGTATTTTTGTACGAGCGTTCGCAATATGATAGATAGAAGACCGCGTTGCTTTACCTTGGCCTAGTAAGGTTAAGAATTTGGGTTAAAAGTATTTCCTGTAAGAGAACAGAAAACATAATGGAATATAAAAATGAATTTTTTAAAAGATGCTCTTCAGAAAATCAATAATTAATCCGATTAAGAATTTGTACAATACTTAAGGGAGCAATAGAGATGAAGACTTGGAGCAAATGGTGTTTACTTTTTTTAGTATTGGTAACAACCGGGACGGTTATGGGAGATGAGTTGCCTAAAGTTAATGCTACGGCGGCAATTTTAGTTAATGCCGAAACCGGGGAAGTTCTTTATTCAAAGCATTCCCGTGATATAATGGCTCCCGCCAGTACCACAAAAATTATGACTGCTATTATCGCTATTGAAAACGGTAATCTGGACCGGAAAATCAGAGTAAGCCGTGCAGCGGCAGCAAAGCCGGGTTCCTCAATGTATTTGAAAAGGGGTGAAGTTCAAACCCTAAGGAATCTTTTGTACGGCCTAATGTTGGCTTCCGGTAATGATTCAGCGACTGCCATCGCCGAGTCGATCGCCGGATCGGAAAGTCAATTTGCCGGAATGATGACCAGAAAAGCCCATAAACTTGGCATGAATAATACCCAGTATAAGAACGCCAGCGGGTTACCGGCGGCGGGACATTACACAACAGCTTATGATATGTCAATATTAGCCCGTTATTGCTTGAAAAATTCGGTATTTGCTCAAATTGTACAGACAAAAGTGGCCGCGGTATCGAGTTCCAGATCGAGTGCCCGCCGGACATTAACAAATCATAACAAATTACTTTGGCAATATCCTTATACAACCGGCATTAAAACAGGGTACACCAGGCGGGCTGGAAAGTGCTTGGTGGCCTCGGCTAACCAGAATGGAACAAGCTTAATTTCAATCGTGCTGAAATCGGATTCAATGTATGATGATAGTATCCAATTATTTGATTTTGGTTTTCAAAAGGTCGCTCCGGTTGCTAGCACAACCAATGTTTCAGAAAAAGAAGAAGCTAAAGAGGGATCGACCGAAACCGATCAAAAAGATCAACCTGTACCAGCACCCTATTAACCTCAAGCGGGTTCTGACCGGATGTGAGATCGGTTTAGCGGTGAGATTTTTAATCGGATTGTTTTACAAATAAAATTCTTTTTCGCATTGAAAAAGATGAGGCTGTCTAAAAAGTACTTTAAAATCGATTTGATAATCGATAAATTTACTTTTGGGGCAGACTCTTTTTTATTGCGACTGAAATTTTAAAATTATATTTTGTTGCTTAACATGATATTAACATAATTGTTATTTACTAATAATAGTTATTAATATATAATTTGTTCTAGAAGTTATCTTTATCCTAATATACTTAATTTAGCCTAAAGGATGATTTCAGTTTAGATGGAAAGGTATTTTAATAACAATGAACGTTAATAATGTTGATAATTTAGAACAGGCCATTACTAATTTATTTTCTCTGTTTCCTCTGATAAAGAAGAAATTTATGAACCCTGAAAGAATAGGCATACAATGCGACTTAACTCATTCACACTTTCAAATTATCATATTACTTAATGAACTAGGGATGTTGCCGGTTTCGGAAATCGCCAAAAAATTACTAATTTCCCGTCCCAATATGACCCCGTTGATAGATAAACTTATAGAGGAAGGATTGGTCAAACGGATCCCCAGTGAAACGGATCGTCGGGTTATTCATATCGCTCTTTCCGATGAAGGCAGTAAATTTTTAGAAGACAATCGAAAATTAATGTTTAGTTATCTAAAAAAACGATTCTCTTGTTTGTCGGAGGAAGACCTGATTCAATTGGCTCAATCCCTGGAGAATATTAAAAAAGTTTTTTTAAAATTAAATTAAAATTTTTAATTTCGTGCAATAGTTTGGGGTGAAGTAACGTTCATATAGAGATGCAATCAATTTTCAGATTTGGAAGTTGTCGCATAGAGATCAATGAGAAGCTCGATGAAAGGGGATTTACACAGTGAAAAAGTTGATAGCAAGTTTAATTGTAGTGGTTTTTATCGCAGGGATGGTTTTCATGTTATTTAATAATAAGGCAAAGATGGCAGCTAAAATGCATAGGCCAGCTGCTGCCGATCCAGCAGTTTCCGTAATGCAAGTTACCAAACAAAGATTAAGTGATAGCTTTACTTTGGTAGGGACCACTGCAGCGAATAATGATGTAACCGTGGTGTCCGGAATCCAGGGCCGGGTAACCAATGTATTGGTTAAGGTAAATGATTACGTATATCCGGGACAGAATTTAGTCGATATTTTTGATGACCTGGGCCGGGTTACTTCTCCGATTGCCGGTATTGTTACTGCGGTGCCGGTAACAGTTGGTACAATGTTAAATCAAGGGACAACGGTTGCAAATATTATTGATATTTCAACTCTGAAATTAAACGTTAACGTTGCTGAAGAGGACGTTTTCAAACTTAAACTGGGAGATACGGTGTCGATTACCTCAGACATTTATCCCAATGTTAAATTTAGCGGGAGAATTAGCAGTATCAGTCAAAAAGGTGATGAAGCCCATACTTATCCGGTAGAAATTCGTTTGGCAAATAGTAAAGAACATCCCTTAAAGGCGGGTATGTTCGCCCAAACCACATTTTATACCCATGCAGCTCAATATGGAATTACCATTCCCCGAAGTGCACTGGTGGAGGATGACACTACAAATCCCCAAGTGTATGTGGTAGTGAACGGAATCGCTAAATTAAGAAATATTGTTACAGGCCAGGAAATGGGCACCGATTTAGTGGTTTTGCAAGGGTTATCGGAAGGGGAAGACGTTGTAACATTGGGGCAATCGAACTTGATGGA
>JAEZKW010000344.1 GCA_023415375.1 Bacillota bacterium | reverse complement strand
GGGGTGTCTCTCTTCTCTTCAAGCAAGCGGAATTTGGCCCGGACCGAAACATCGGTATTATCAGGATAATGAAAGGCTGCAACGCCTAACTCAAAATCTTTAACCAGACCCAAATCCAGATTGAAGTAATTTAAGTTATCTTCAGCGAAATTTATCGCCGCACCCACTTGGCCCGGAGCTAATGTCGTTGTGGTTGGAGTATACATTAGATCGGTAACTCCAAGAACACCTGCAGCCATCGTAAGATTCGTAAAGGAAAACAACAGTACCAAACTCAAAATCAACCAGGAAAAACGTCGCAACATAATGAAACCTCCTTTTACAGATTCTTATTTTGTGATATATTCACAGTTTCTATTCAACAACGCTCTTCCCTGTTGGAAATTTAAGGTCTATTTTAGGGTGAAAGGATTATAATCGGCATGATAGTCGTAATAATCCTCATTTTCGTGTTTTTTGAGCCAACCGATAACTCCATATGTGAGTGGCGTCGCAACGATCTCATAGAGGGTTTTAAAAATATAATTCGAAATAAAAACATTGATTAATAGTGCCTCTTCCCAGACACCGCCGAAGGCAATAAACACAAACAACGCCGAGTCAACCAGTTCACCCACAACCGTCGATCCGATAGTACGAGTCCATAAGTACTTTCCTTGGGTCCAAATTTTCATCTTGGAGAGGATAAAGCTATTGCTGAATTCACCCGCAAAATATGCAATAATGCTGGCGATTGCAATCCGGGGCGCAGTCATTAATAGTTTTTGGTATGAACCCTGTAATTTCCACAAAGGATCGGCAGGTATCACACCGACGACCCATACCAGAACCGCCATTAACGCCAAACCAAAAAAGCCCGACCAAATCACGCGTCTTGACTTCTCATAGCCATAGACCTCGGTTAAAACATCGGAAAAAATATAGCTGAAAGGAAAAAGCAGTGTCCCCCCATCAAAAGAGAAATGAATTTTTGTGAAAGGAAGGGGAATCGTAACCGCTTTCACAGAGATGATATTGCTGATGATTAATATGGCCACAAAAAGCCCTAAAATTATGTCAAAATACCGGTATTGCCGTTGTTGTTGATTTTCGATCATGAATATTATTATTCTCTCTTTCCAAGTGTAGCTGTTGCAGTTATCTTAATGCCGCCTCTGGATTTTTGGGCAACGGTTACCGTACACCAGTGTGGTTTACAAATATCAAAGATATCCTGAGCAATTTTCCCAGCCATTGCTTCACAGAACATGCCTTCCTCGCGAAAACTCCACAGATAAAGTTTTAAGCTCTTGCTTTCAATACAATACCCATCGGGGGCAAATTCGATATGAACCGTTTCCCAGTCGGGTTGCCCCGTAACAGGGCAGAGACTGGTAACTTCATCACTTTCCAGAACCACTTTGTCGACACCGTTTGGTTTTGGAAATATTTCAAGTTTTCTTACCGGCATCCGGACCGTATTGCCTAGCGCCTCAAATTCAAATTTATCCATGGTTTTCCTCCAAATGAAACGGATTATAAATTACGTTGTAATCAAAGGTATCTATTTGCTCACGCCGTTTTACCCATCCGACGACCTTATAGGTAAGAGGCGTTGCCAAGATTTCATAGCTTACTTTCCAAATATACTGCGACCATATCATCCCAAATAATACAGCCACGGGTAAAGAACCTAAAAAAGCCAGCAATATAAATAACAACGCATCAATTGCTTCCCCGACTACAGTTGAGCCAATGGTCCTAACCCACAACCATCGTCCCTTCGTCAATATTTTAACTTTAGATAATATAAATGAATTGGCAAACTCACCGCCAAAATAGCCAACCAGTGAAGCGCCCACTATCCGCGGGGTTAATCCCAAAACAGCAGCGTAAGCTCCTTGCTGAGTCCAAAATCTAGGATAAGGCAGTATTACCGTTATTATAAACAGCAACGACATCAGTAAATTGGCAACAAAACCGATCCATATAACAAGTCTGGCTCTTTCATAGCCATACACTTCGGTTAAGACGTCGCTAAATATATAAGTAATTGGAAATACAATAACAGCTGCGGGTAAAGTCATACCCAAGATCAGAGTGATTTTTCCGGCGATAATATTGGAAATAAGAAGACAGGTTACAAAAAGGCAGGTCAAGCTTAGGAAAATCGGGGAAATTTCATATTTACAACGACCCATTTCAATTCCTCCAGTTTTGTTGAGGCGGGTTGCTGCGACCGCCAAAATCTTATGGTTTTTATCGACAATCAAAATAATTGTCAATATAAATGAAAATCTTTCCTCCTCTTTAGTATTGATTCCCGTTCAGCAACAAAGATCTATCAATTATCATAGCTTCAAAGACAAAAAACGTCAACTATAAGTTTACAGCCCGGCTATAACCAATAGCTAATAGCCAACGGCCATTAGCCAACGGCTAACAACACTTATATCCTAACCCTTCGGGCGACTATCGGCAATTTAAGCTCGCTAACAGCCTGGCAAATCCCATTAACATCGAGTCCACATTGTTGAAGTAAAAGTTCCCTGGGACCCTGGGTAATAAATTGATCCGGTATGCCAAGCAGTTTGACAGTTACATCCTTAATCCGGCGGGCTGTGATTAATTCCAGTACTGCTGAGCCATAACCACCTGCAGTGATATTCTCTTCCACAATAATAATATTCTGGTGAGTGGCAGTCAAACCAAGAATAAGTTCTTCATCCAAGGGTTTAATATAACGAGCATTGGCAACTGTGCAGTCTATTCCGGAGCGTTTAAGCCGAAAGGCAGCAGATAAAGCGTTCTGAAGCATAGCACCTACTGCAATAATGGCGACGCCCTGACCGGAAATGACAATTTCCCCCTTACCCACGGGGAGTAAATGATAACCTTGATTATCCGACTTACTTAAACATTCACATTTGGGGTAACGGATCGCTACCGGGCCATCCTGCTGTAGCGCCGTGTAAATCATATCGCGTAACTCGCCCTCTTCACTTGGAGCCATCACGATTAAATTGGGAATCTGCCTCAAAAACGACAGGTCAAAAACGCCATGATGGGTCGGACCGTCTGCACCCACCAGCCCAGCCCGGTCGAGGACAAACAAAACCGGCAACTTTTGAAAACAAACGTCATGAATAATCTGATCATAAGCCCTTTGCAGAAAGGTCGAATAAATGGCTACGACTGGACGGAAACCTTTTTTGGCAAGTCCGGCGGCCATAGTGACCGCATGTTGTTCAGCAATACCGACATCAAAGAAACGGTCCGGAAAGCGTTTCGCAAATCCCATTAAGCCAGTCCCATCGGTCATAGCTGCAGTAAAAGCCACAATTCTTGGGTCTTTTGTGGCTAAATCAGAGATTGCTGCTCCGAAAACATCGGTAAAACTCCGATTATTTGAGGTATCCAATTTTAATCCGGTCTTTAAGTCAAACGGTCCAGTCCCGTGAAATTTTTCGGGGTTTTGTTCCGCAAATCGGTACCCTTTTCCCTTCGTGGTCAAAACATGAATTAGGACAGGCCCTCCCCGTTCACAAGCATTCTTTAAAGTCATTTTCAATTCACTGATATCGTGACCGTTGATTGGGCCTAAATAGGAAATACCCAATTCTTCAAAGAACATTCCGGGAATCACCAAAAATTTTAGGCTATCTTTAATCTTCTCCAAATAACGATTAGTGGCTTGTCCTACATGGGGAACCTTTTCAATCCATTCCTGAATATCAGTTTTAAGCCGGCGCAATTTGGGATTCATTCTCAAACGGTTCAGATACCGGGAAAGAGCGCCCACATTTTTGGAGATGGACATTTCATTATCATTCAAAACGATAATCAAGTCAGTTTGAAGATGTCCCAGGTGATTGAGGGCTTCAAAGGCCATTCCTCCAGTGAGAGAACCATCACCAATAACCGCGACGACTTTGTTTTTTAGTCCCTTTAAATCACGGGCCTTGGCAAGCCCAAGGGCTGCTGAAATCGAAGTGGAACTATGACCTGCGGCGAAAGAATCATGTTCACTTTCATCAGGCCGTGGAAACCCACTGATTCCATTATATTGACGCAGTGTTCCAAATTCGGCCAGCCGACCGGTTAAAATTTTATGGATATAGGCTTGGTGGCCTACATCCCAAACGATTTTGTCGGTAGGACTATCAAAAACAGCATGCAAGGCCAAAGTAAGCTCAACAACGCCTAAATTAGGAGCTAAATGGCCACCGGTTTGAGCCACGGTTGTCAATAAAACCTGACGCAACTCTGCGGCTAACTTATTTAACTGAGTATCTGATAATTTTTTTAAGTCCGCCGGTCCAGAAAGACTATGTAAGAGGTCTGCCATCAATCTATTTTACCTTTCTTGAATATAATCTGCCTTTTCCGCGGCTTTTTTTAGGGGTCAAATTAATAAATTTAGCATATGAAAGAAGTTTTCCCACTTGAAAAATAATATGATTAGCCTTTTCAATCGCATAGGATTTACCAAACGCCCTTCCTCCGACATTGAGAGCAGCCACCAACGCAATAGCCGCAGCATTCATCATATCCTGAGAGAAGAGCATCTTCCGATGGGCGAAACCTAATACAATAGCGGCGGTTAATGCTCCACCGATCGTCCCAGAAATATCACCGACAACATCATTGCAGATATTAGCCACTTTATCCGCATTTCGGATTAAGGCCACTGCTTGTTTGGAACCACGGATTTTATCGGCGCCCATAGCATGAAAAGGTTTTTCTTCTGCTGCAGTTATAGCAGTACCGATGATATCAAAAAGAATTCCGGTGCAAATAACCAGGAACAAAATTAATACCATCATAAGCGGCGGTAAGGAAAACTGAAGTAGGTATGCGATAATGAACGTGATGATGAAGGTTATTAAACCCACGCTAAATACTCTTTTGGTTTTTTCGAACAAGCAATCACCTTTAAAATAAATTTCTTATGTAGGAGGAGAAGGCATTCTACCAAGTAAAAATTGTGGCTTAGGTCCAGTATGTTTTCCCAAGGATCTCCGTAGCGTCGCCGCCGCGGTGGTTTCCCTTTAAGATCCTTCCGTTTTGTCGCCAAATACGGGACTGGATTACCACTGAGTCCACACTGCAATCCCCGATAGAACTCTAAATTAGAATAGCCTAGGAGTTTTCCTCCACAGGGCGAGCCACCATTTAGCCTCTTTTGCGGAATTGGGTTTCAAATGGCAAAGAGTTACATTACCCTGCAGAGGCTCTGTAACTTGATACCCATATCCTCCCAACCCGCTCAAGGCAGGCTACGCTGCACCGATACTAAGTACTAAACCCGTACCATATGCAGGTTTACCCCCAAGCCGTGGTTCTCGCTCAAAGCGTTTCGTTTTCAACGAAACGATCCGGGTTCCCCACGCACTTGGGCCTCCACGGTAGAGGGGTCAACGCCTACATGCCATTGTAGATCGCCCCATCTCCTTAACCCCCAGCACCAACCCCCGACTGGGCGTCGGCGGCCGGCACCAGGGACTTCATCGATGTGCCCGCAACGGATTTTTAGGCCCGTCTTCAAAGATGGTTACCCTGACTAGGATACTACACCATCTCCTCGCTTTACTCATTATATCATATTTTATTTTGTCCTTAATAAAAAGCTGTTACCATAATTGTTGCCCTTTGGTAAATTACTGGCAAAAAAAGCCGGTTGACGGAGGCTTTGATTTCAGAATTCAGGAGTTAGAAGCCAGGAGCCAGAATAAATTCACTCAAAAATTAAGTGAAAATTATAGCAACCGTAATTCCTAAAGCAGCACCGGCAATAACTTCAATTGGTGTATGCCCGAGCAGTTCTTTCAGATGTTCCGGATGAAATTCGCCTTCCTGAAATATCTCATCAATGATTTTATTAAGAGTAGCCGCTTGACGGCTGGCCGCGAG
>JAEZKW010000300.1 GCA_023415375.1 Bacillota bacterium | reverse complement strand
TAAGGTGTATTGTGCCAAAACTCAACGAGAAGGAGGCCACCGGGATAGCTTTAAGTAACGAAGGAGACCTCCAGCTATTATTTTGGCCGTATAGGTTTCTTTTTTATTTTAACTTTGATGAAAGCCGCTCAAACCGTGCTTTCTCCTCATCAATCGATGAGATAAAATTCAGTGAAAAAACAACAAGCCCGCGTCCTTGGTACGCGCAGTATTCGCCTCCCTTAGGAGAGGCGCCGCCTCCTATGGGAGGCGCTCCCTAGATGGGCGCAGTTGTTTTTTCACACTAACTCTTAAGGTGGTGGTACCGAATGGACGGCGACCATAGTAGTAAATCAAGTCATTCTAGCAACCAGCTTTGTCGGTGCCTTACACTTATAGGAACTAACCGGTTTCTTCTTTTATCAGTTTAATTAACTGATTCGTTAGTCCTTACCCCATGGGCCCCCGCTTTTGGCATTGTTGGTATCAATGCTGAAGCGGGGGTTTGTTTCATTGGTTAAACTAATTAAGATACGCTCCATCCTTCCGAATTGGCAGACATTATTGAAGAGTTGGATGTTAGGATCAGTATAGCCATTTTCAATTCCCTAAACAATGACCGGAAGTCTTGGAGGAACTGGAAACCGATGCCCAGTGGAGTATTTTAAACCAGTTAGTAGTGGAAAAAGCTGCCCAATTGTTGGAAAAATACCAACCGATGAAGTGGCGATATTTTGGATGATTTAAGAGATGATAGATTGGAGGAACTACTTTTAGGAAATGGACCAAGAAACTAAGAATCTAAGGAGGTAATCGCAATGGCGAAAAAATGGGCCTTTTGGACCAATTTAATTATTTTTTTAAGCATTTTGGGCCCCGGAATTATAACCGGGAGTGTTGATAATGACGCTGGCGGGATTACCACTTATTCGGTGGCCGGAGCCGTTTACGGTTATAAATTATTATGGACGCTGATCCCGGCGTTTATCGTGTTGTTGGTTATTCAAGAGATGAATGCCCGGATGGGGATGGTTACCGGGAAAGGTTTGGCCGATTTAATCAGAGAAAACACCGGGGTGAAAGTGACCTTTTTCATTTTTTTAGGCTTGGTGCTTGCCGATATCGGAAATACCATGACTGAATTTGCCGGTGTTGCCGGAAGTATGCAAATTTTTGGCATCAGTAAATATATTTCCGTACCACTGGTGGCAATCCTAGTATGGATTCTGGTAGTCAAAGGGACATACCGTTTGGCGGAAAAAATCTTTTTAATTTTTAGTGTTTTTCTTTTATCGTATGTAATATCGGCCATTTTAGCCAAACCCCATTGGGGAGAGATCGGGATTGCTTTAATCCGCCCTACCGTGGAGTACAGTTTCAGTTATATTTCAATGGTGATCGGTATTATCGGTACGACCATTGCGCCATGGATGCAGTTTTATATGCAATCTTCGGTGATTGAAAAAGGCTTGAAAATGGAGAATTATAAATACACATTGTGGGATGTTATTATCGGATGCATTGCCACGGTGGTTGTGGCACTTTTCATTATCGTAGCTTGCGCTTCTACTTTGCATGAGAAACATATTCAAATTAATGAAGCCACAGATGCGGCTATGGCCTTAAAACCGCTGGCTGGAGTTTTTGCGTCCCAGGTTTTTGCCTTTGGTCTATTTATTGCCTCGGTATTTTCAGCGACTATCTTACCAATTGCTACGGCATTTTATGTTTGTGAGGCGTTTGGATTTGAAGCGGGAATTGATCGAAAATTGCATGAGGCTCCACAATTTTATGGCTTATTCACGGCAATTATTGCAATTTCGGTGGCCATTATTTTAATACCCAATGTCCCGCTCATCGGGATTACTATTTGGACCCAAATCATTAATGGTTTCATGTTGCCGGTTGTTTTGATTTCAATGATGATATTGGTGAATGATAAAGATATTATGGGTGAATATGTCAATAAGAAACTCAATAACGTTATCGGGTGGGGAACAGTCGTCGCTCTGATTGGCTTATCCGTTCTATTAATGGTGCTTTCGCTTGTTTAAACGTTTTCAGCTTAATTAATTCACAATTTACGATTCCTGACAAAAAAAGTGGGCCATTCCGGCCACTTTTTTTTAATTCTCCAACGATCCCGCAACCCAAAGGATTAAGCCCATGACTATCAGCATTGTTCTGATGAACAACGACTACAATAGGTCTCAGCTTTTTTATTTAGTATTTTTGTAAAATAGGATATTTTATCCCAGTAACAATAGGTATAGGACATTCTACCATCTTCATATATTGAAGGGCGTAAGGAAATTACGGAAGAAAGGAGGCAACAAATATTGGAGAATCAGGATCAAGAAAACCTATCATGTAGTTTAGAGACTCAAACAAATGAAGAAGTTGTTGAAGAAACATGTGAATGTCTAGCCGATCAACCGGAATCTAATGAAAAAAAGGATTAATAGGTATGGAAAAAGGGCTGTCCCAAAATTAACGGGACAGCTCTTAGAAAATAGGAGTATATTTTGGTTGAAGAACATAGTCGTTATTTTAAATTCAAAACCCAAAAAGAATCATTAATAGTTGAGTGTTCCCTTGGAAACAATCTCGAACTCCAAATGTAACTGATATTTTATCTGCAAATAATCAATCAGCTCTTGATTGATCTCGTCCTCTGCTTTTTCCTGCTCTACAACAAAATGTAACCCTTGAGGCGTTGGTCCAACTACCCAAAGATGATCTTGCCGGTTCGACTTTACGGGCCGCTTCCCGGATATGCAAAAAGTTTCCGGTCGATGTCTCCAGGAAAAAGTTATCCATTTCGGCTACTGCCGTCAACCTTTCCTGATCAGCCGGTCCAAAACCCATATGCCCCAATATGACAAGAGAGTTGAGTCTTTCAATTTTAGGCAAATTTGGTTGTTTTTTATTTATGTGAATAAGTGCATGAGCAGAGGATTATAAAGAAAATAATAGATTCAATGCTTCATGTTTACGAATAAAGGTAATTATATTTGGAGGGTTTTATAATTTGAGCACTTCTTTAAAGAAAATACTCCTTTTTAGTTTGCTTATTGCCGGAATATCTATTTTACCTTCTAATGTTGATTCCTCTTCGATTCTCAAAACAAACCAGCTTATGCAAAAAGACAGTCACCCTCTGGGGCATCCGGTCCGGGGTTTACTTATTTGGGAAAATGATGAGGAGTTCTTAAAATTATGCTCTGAATATCAAACTTTGGTACGAATGGCCGCATTTCAAACAACATTACCGGATCCTTTGCCCGGCGAGGAATATAATGTGGGACTGGCCGCAAAGATGCTTGCAGGCACTGTAATTGAAGCGGGACAAGTATTTTCCATGAACGAGACCCTTGGACCCAGAACGAGAGAAAAAGGGTTTCGTGAAGGCCCGGCATATTCGGGAGGACGTATCATCGGAGTGACGGGCGGCGGCATTTGCAAAATATCGACTACCCTTTATAATGTGGCTATCTTGGCCAATATGGAAATCACCGAGCGCAAACCCCATGGGATGCTCGTCCCTTATGTACCTCCAGGACAGGATGCCACAGTTTCGTATGGTACCATTGACTTTAAATTCCGTAATACAACCAGTAAACCTCTATTGATTTGGGCGGAAAAGATAGATAACACCCTTTATATGGCATTTTACGGTAGTATAGAGCCTCCTGAAGTGACCTGGCATCATCAGGATTTATTTCGCCGGGAGATGCCGGTAACTCGCCATTATAATCCTCAATTATTCCCTGGCAAGGAAAAGGTGACTCAATCCGGTGCTGAAGGGGTTAAAGTTAAAAATTGGGTAACGATTCGTTTCAAAAGCGGAAAAATTCGGAAAAAAGAATTGGGGATTGATTATTATAACCCAATGCCAAAAATCATTGAATTCGGAAAGTAACTATGTGGCTCAAATATTTTTCCGAAGTCAGGCATAATTTCCAGGGTAATTTGATAGTTTTAGGTGATGTGGAATTTATAATTTAGAGGCTCAACAAGGTATAATTATGGTACAACATTTACCCCAGAAATTCACTGCAGGTTTGATTATAGTTTTAGTGATTATGATCTTGGTTCGGCAGGAAAATGAACTCAGTAAAAATATTGTTTACTCCATATCAACGGATAAAAAAATTGTGGCACTTACATTTGATGATGGACCTCATCCGATATATACTCCTCAACTATTGGATATCCTCGGTAAATATCATGTTAAGGCAACCTTCTTTATGGTCGGATCTTCTATAAAAAAATATCCTCTTATCGTAAAACAAGTAGTCGCTAAAGGTCATTCCATTGGAAATCATACTTATACCCACCCCTTCAATATGACGGCTTATTCGAAAGCTAAAATTACAGAAGAATTAAATAAAGGTCAAACCGCTATTAAAGAGTTTGTCAAAAAGCCGGTTTTTATCTTCAGACCACCCAAGGGGCGTTTTAATCAAAAAGTAATTCGGATTGCCACCCAAAAGGGCTATCGAATCGTATTATGGTCAATTTGCGGCGATAAGCGTAAAGTAAAGAGTCCTGAACGAATGGCGCAATGTGTGACTCAAAATATCCATGCAGGAGATATTATTCTGTTACATGATGGGACCTTTGATTCCCGCTGGAAAGATGTTGAAGCTACCAATCTTATTATTGAGACATTATTAAAAAAAGGATACCGCTTTGTTACGATCCCGGAGTTGTTAGG
>JAEZKW010000297.1 GCA_023415375.1 Bacillota bacterium | reverse complement strand
TATAATATTGAATTGTTTCTTGAATCTGTTTTTGTCCCTCCGGAGTATAAATAGCTGCAGCAGCTGCTTGAACCGGATAGGAGACCCCATTGAACTTGGTGGTTTGTCGGCGTAACCAGAAACGGTTTAAATCATAGGAATTTCCTTCGGCATCGTAAGCCATAACGGTTTTTGGAACGACGGTAAGGGCACAACGGGTGCCGGTAAAACCTGCAGTTTTGGAAAAACTGCGGAATTCAATGGCCACATCCTTGGCTCCCTCAATTTCGTAAATACTGTGAGGAATGTCAGGCTCCTGGATGTAAGCTTCATATGCGGCGTCATATAGAATGATTGCTTTATTTTTTTTGGCATAATCAACCCAAGGTTTGAGTTCTTCCTTTGTTAAGGTCATTCCAGTCGGATTGTTGGGAAAACAAAGATAGATAATATCAACTTTTTCTTGTGGCAGGTCCGGTTTTAAGCCATTGGCTGCAGTACAAGGCAAGTATACGATTTTTTCAAAACGACCGTCTTTTTTCAATTTACCGGAACGTCCCGCCATGACATTGCTATCCACATAGACTGGATAGACTGGGTCTGTTACAGCTATTGTACTGTCAAGGCTAAACAACTCTTGAATGTTTCCGGTATCACATTTGGCGCCATCGCTAATAAAAATTTCATCATCGCTTAATTCAATGCCGCGAGGGCGATAATCCTTTTCGATAATTTTCTGACTCAGAAAAGCATAGCCCTGTTCGGGACCATACCCCCTAAAAGTACCAGCCTGGCCCATCTCTGCTACAGCTTTTTGAAATCCATCAATGACAGCTGGAACAAGAGGCCGGGTCACATCGCCGATACCGAGCCGGATAATATCGGCATCCGGATGTTCCTCTTTGTATTTGTTGATCCGGCGGGCTATTTCCGAAAAAAGGTAGCTGCCGGGCAATTGTAAGTAGTTCTCGTTAATTCTGGCCATTCTAAAACCAATCCTTTCCTACATGTTTTCAATATTTTTTGCTAAAAATTCGTGATTGAACCAATTAAAACCTTCTCAAAAAAATATGAGGTTGATATTTTACACCATGGAGGTTTGTAAGGGTAAAAATATTTTTGTGTAACCAAAATTGTGAACTTTTGAAGTGGAAATAGTTATACATTAATGGTAATGATATCCAAAATTTATTTTTGGCTGGAAATAAAGTCAAATTCATCTAGGGTTAAACAGATTGATGATAATGCATCCTGTGCTATATTTGTCCAGGGGTCGAGCGGGCGACCCCTAGGACCTACCCGCCCGCCGGGGAGGTAGCTCCCCGGACCCCTGTCATAGCTCCTCACTTCCATGTTCGGAGTAGGAGTTTTTGAATAGATTGCCGCCGACCTCGTGTCGGCGTCTTCTATATGGTTTTGCGGGCCGACGGCAGTTTTTCATCCAAGAAAAGATGCCGCGACGCCGATATCCCTAATCGGCGGTTGTGGTCCTTTTCAAGCTGTCTTTAAAAATATTACTATCAAGAAGTCTCATTGGCGCAATATTTATGCGTATGAAAAAGGCAGATTTGCTAACTCCGGAATGGTCAGCAGGAGGCTGACCACGCGGCCTTGAGACATGGAAGACTCACGGCCATCGACAAACTGAAAAGCCCAAGAAGGCGACTACACGGATGTAGGAGTCAGTTAAATTGCGTAAGCTACCTTCGACATTCATGGAGGAATGTCGCAATAGAGGGGAATCCCTGGGGGCACGTTGCCCCCGGGCGGCGGGATTCCTCGCGATGTTGGCATCGCGCGGGTATTGCCGCTCATACCCTTTGGCCTTAGGGGTTGCAAGGGGAGCAGGTGGCGTCCCCTGTCGACGGCGAAGGCACATTCGGCATATGCCTGGGTTATTAGTGCTTTATTTCGTCGTATCCAAAACTGACCCTAGCTTAAAGGGCATTAGCTCGTTTTTTGGGTCTTGTTAGGTAGGCTTCGTAGATTTGAGTGCTGCGAGATAGTCAGTAGATACGCTGGACATGCGGATTCGATTGAAGATTAATTTTATAGGTTTTAATCCTACCCGTTCATCTTGTTAATCTTGCTCTGGTATTGGTTGATCAGTTTATTCAGTTTGATACTGTAAGCCAGGACGACGAAGTCGATGTAGCCGCGGGAGGCGTAGATATCATAGAGCTTTTTGCGCCCGGCGGCGACGAGGGATTCAATTGTATCAGAGCGGGATTTTGACGGGGTGGAGATGTTATTGCCTGAAGAAATATATCGCCAATGGAATTTAATTTTTGGGAGAGCAGAAGTATAGACAGGGGGTTAGCAAAGATTTTGATGGATCCTCAATTTGAGGTATTATGGTTGACTGTAGCGATTGAAGATGTACAGCGGAGATTGAGTGGTAAATTAAGGGCCTTTTTAAACAGGTTTCACAGGTCTGGAAGCGGGGAGATGAAAAAGCAAGAAGGACGTTAGTACAATTGGTGAAGGCGGATTCAGATAGTGAAGATAATGGATAAGATAATTTTCCTTTTGAGATCAGAAGATTTTCTGAAGTTGTATTTATATTACAATTAAGAAAATAGTTTCGAGAAAAGTATGGTAAACTTTTATTAAGTGGTTGGAATTATCCAGAAAGGGAATGAACTATAAATTATTGTCGCTTCATCTTTCATTTTAATCCTTTTTAGCACGGAATCTCGGTGATTTGAAGGAGGTCTTGTTAAAGGTATCAATTAACGGCCTAAAAGTGTCCATAAGGAGAATACGTTTATGAGAATTGCGGTGAATTATCACAATATACAGATCTTATCCGATGAACTCACTAACCAGGAAGCCGAAGACTATTGTAGATATGCTGCCAATGAACGGGAAAAAGTTGAAATATACTGGGGTGCGACATGGAGCGAACCAATTCGGATTCATGTGGATAGTTCTTATCAAATATCTAAAGCATTAATTCCAGCATATCACGGCAACAGGGGCTTTATGGAAATGCCTTTGCATAGGGTGAAAAGTAATAATTGTGCGCTTTTGCATGAGATTGTCCATATCTATGCTCCAAATGATAACCGTTTTTTGGCAGAAGGATTAGCGGTTTATCTCCAGGACATATTAGGCGGCAACCCAAGCTATCCGAACTTCGGCAATCATCTAAATGATAAAGCCCGGGGCAGAGCCTTCCAAATCAATTCGCTTCAGTCACTTGACAATATTCGAACACCAGCTTCCTTGGGTAAGGGAGTTGAAGGGACAACAGCTTATATTATAGGCGGCTCCTTTGTTGGCTTCTTGATTGAAAAATATGGTTTATCTCAATTCAAAAATGTTTACGAAAGTGGAGACTATAGCAAAATCCAAGGTAAAACCCTTCAAATATTGGAAAATGAATGGCGGTTTAGTCTACAAGATACTTAACGAAAAGACAAGAGGAGAGGGTAGAACAACTATTTCCAAGATTAGGGATATAAGTTGATAAGTTTGTCAATCATGATAACGCTCCTTATAGTTTTTTAAATTAGTAACATAGATTAAGGATAAAAGGCCAGGGATAACCCTGGTTTTGTTTTATTGTCACTGTCCGGCAGCTTGTTTATTCTGTATTTCGTAATTATTGGGGGTTAAGAGGATAACGGTAAAGTCACGTAGAAATAATGTAAAAATTTTGTAGTCATTTTGTAGTCGTGGTGATATAATGAAAATCGAAATCCGTGGCGTTGAAGAGCTGAGTTTTCGGGAACGCCAGGTTGTCGTCTTAAAGGAAATGGGAGAAACCGCCGATAATATTGCTAAGAAGCTGGGAATCACTCAGAGTTCGGTGGCGACTTTATATAACCGTGCCAAAGCAAAGGGCTATGAAGTGG
>JAEZKW010000278.1 GCA_023415375.1 Bacillota bacterium | reverse complement strand
TCCAGTGAAATCTCAACCGCCACATTGGTCTCACCATTTTCTTTTACCGCCATATCAGCGATACGGATGACTTTTCCCCGGTATTTCCGTGAATTATCGGCCACCGGCAAAATGGTTACATTGGCTCCAATATGTACATCTTTAATGAATTCTTCAGCCACATTCGCCGAGATATATAAACTGTTAAGATTCATGATACTCAACAATTTTTGTTGGGCATTTCCGGAAGTGTCACTAGTGCCCACTGAATAACCGGCTGCACAATTTACGTCATATACAACTGCATCAGAATAATCGGATACGATAATATTTCCTTGCAAAAAACTTTGATTCAGTTTATCTTTCATTCGTTTCAGGTCATATTCCAGCACGGAAACTTTTTCTGATTGTACTCCGATGCTGGTGACTTCTTCAGAGTGTCCGTATGAAGGTTCAATACTGGTTACAGCCTTTTCCTTCTCTTTCACCTGATCACGACAATCATCCAATTCCTGTCTGGAAATAACCCCTTTTTGAAACATCTGTTCTTTATCAGCCAATTGATGCTTGGCGCGGTCATATACTTCTTTGGCATCTGTCAAGTTCTTCCGGGTTCTAAGCAGTTCAAAACGGGCAAAATTGAGTTCGTTTTCCTTGTTTTTGATCATTGCCATGAAATTGTTGATATTTAAATAGATTAAAGGCTCATTTAGCTTGACATGCTGACCGTTCTTCACGGGTACTTTTTGAATCTGAGCCGGGAAATCTAGATTAATATCTTTATAATCTCTAGCCTTTACAATTCCAAATGCCTCGACAACCTGTTTTACCGGTTCGGGTTTTACGGTAGATACAGTTTTGGGGGCTTGTTTTTTGCAACCGGCAATGGTAATGAAAACCCCAAGGGCAACGAATACCATAACTAATTTAAACACTCTCTTCATCATTCACTTCCCACACCTTTCCATCCCGCACATGAATAATCCGTTCTCCATAACCGGCTGCCTCTTCCGAATGAGTTACCTGAAGAATGGTTTTTCCGCGCTCCTGGTTAATCCGCTTCAATAATTTCATGATTTCCGTACCAGTTTTACTGTCGAGATTCCCAATGGGTTCATCAGCCAGAATGATATCCGGTTCATTTACCAAAGCTCTGGCAATCGCCACTCTTTGCTGTTGACCGCCGGACAATTCCCGGGGCGTATGGTAACGGCGGTCAGAAAGTCCTACGTCTTCCAATATTTGGTCCAGTTTCTGCCTTTCGGCCTTCAGCCGTTTACCATCAAGCAAGATAGGCAACATAATGTTTTCTTCCACATTAAGATTGGGGATCAGGTTGTAAAATTGAAATACAAAACCGAGATCGCGGCGCCGCAAGATACTCTCTTCCTGGTCCTTCATGGATGATAATTCTTGGCCTTTAATTTTAATACTGCCCGAGGTTGGCTTATCAAGTCCCCCGATCAAATATAAAAGAGTACTTTTTCCGGAGCCGGATGGCCCCATGATCGAAACAAACTCTCCCTGCTCAATGGCAAGATTAATATTCTTTAAAACCTCGACCTCGACCTCACCAAGTTTAAACGATTTATACAAGTTCACCGTTTCAATAACCGGTCCCATTTGACCACCTCTATTCATACTTAATGGCTTCAATGATATTTTGCTTGGAAAACTTCAATGCCGGGTTGATTGAAGCCACTATTGTAATAACAATTCCGGCTATAAAAACGATCCCATATTCTCTCGCCGAATAATGGATGGGGACCACTTGATTGATTGCTTTCATAATAAAGGGGACAATGAATATCAACAAGGTACCCGCGAGTATTCCGATGGTTCCACCAATGATGCCGCCGGTTAACGACTCGATCAAAATCATCTTCAAAGTCTGTTTACGGCTCATTCCGACCGAGCGCATCATGGCCAAAGAGCGCTTTCTTTCAATAAAACTGATAATCAAGTTGTTGAAAACTCCAAAAGCCCCAATGATCAAAGTCATCATCGCAAAGCCTTGCAAAATTGAGAACGTCTTGCGATTACCCTGCAAGTCTTCTTGAATCCGTTGCTGGGTTGTGGTAACCCAAGGCCTGAACCGCAAGAACTTTTTTTGAATATTGGCAGCTACAAGATTAGGATCCTTCGACGTTTTAATGAAAATCGTTGCATAATAATGTTCATTGGTATCCATTTTAAAATAGCGTTCAGCGATTATAGCATGACTGCCGCCCCAATCTAAAGAATTGAAAAAACCTGCTACCTTGTATACTCTTTTCCCCCGGTTCAGGATAAGGGTTAGCGAATCTCCCTTCTTTACTCCAAATTTATCTCGTAAAATATAGGATAATAAAATATTGCGTTCATCGCCCAAATGCTGCAATACTCGCGGGCCTTCGTCAATCACGATATGTCTGAAATTCGGGTAACGGATGGTGTTAATCCCGTTTAGCAAATTAATCTTTTCTTTGTAGCCATCAACTTCAACCATATTGGCAGAGTAAATACCATAAGTATCCCTGACTCCGTCAATGGTCCGGATGATTCCTTCAAGCCTCCGGTCTGCCTGGGGGTAATACCCCATCCATACTTGAAAATCACAGTCTTTGTATGCATTAGCGACTTCCTGAATCGAACTGAAACTAACTGTATTAATCATTAATAAACTTGATATTCCAATTGCCAGTAAAGAAATATTATTTAAGATACTTCTATTTTCCCGCAAATTCTTGGCTGCCAAAACTCCTTCGTTGCCAAGCATGTACTCATACAGCCATTCAAAGATTTTCAAAAATCCGGCTGTTAAGAAAGGAACTAGAAATACGATTGATATTATCGCTGCAATCATACTCGTAATATCGAATAACAGCGCCCAGTCTTTAGGAGCCAGCAACGGTGCAATTATTGCAAAGCATAAGTTCAGAACACCAAACAATAGTTTTGATGCCTTTTTCTTTTTCGGTTTTTCCATGGTATTAAAAACGATATCTTTTACCGGAATTTTAGAGATTTTTAAAATAGGAATCATTGATCCGATAAAGGGGAGTAAAATTGCGAATATAAAAGTAAACATCAGTTGGTCGATTGTAAAATTGATGGAAGTATGGGTTCCTACAACCCATCTGGGGGAGATGATCATGGACATGATATATAATACCCCGAGTCCCAAGATACAGCCAAATATTCCGCTAATAATGCCATAGAAGAAACTTTCGGCAAATAATACCAGATCGGTCATTCTGCGGGTTGCCCCGATACTGCGGAATGTTCCGATAACCGGTAGTCTCTCGCGGGTAATGACCTTAAAGGATGAATAAATGATGAAAATGCTAATCAATATAACCAAAACCACCATGATTTGAAAGGGGGTAGAAATTCTGTCGGTATCTTGTTTAAGCTCAGCTTCGGATATCGGTTCCCGTACTGTATAGCGCCGGTATTCCTTCGCCAGATCCTGGATGGTAACCTGAATTTGACTGGGATCCTTTAATTTAATATAAGCGACGGAAACACTACCGGGTACATTAAAAGCCCGGGCCAAGGATTCTCTAGGAACGACTGCGGTATTGGACTGGCTATCCTCTTGAAAATAACCAAACGGGCGGGCGATTCCCACAACTTGAAACCGGTGCCGGTCACCACCGGCGAGTATTTCAATACTTTGTCCCACCTTAAAATTACAATTCTGGGCCGTCTTTTCGCTTACAATTATTTTGTTACCGCGAAATGGTAATAAATTCTTTTGGGCTTCCAAGATAAAAGGATTTAGTTTCGGTAAATCTTCTATATAAAAACCCTTCAGATTGATATGAATGGTTTCTTTTTTATTCTTATAAGTCACATCGGTTTCAATTGAACCAACCGCATATTCCAGACGGGTTTGATATTTAGCAGTTTTTTCGATGTGGAAATACTGGGAAGGAGATTTTTGATTCGCCCAAATCATTATATCCGCCGATCCAATGTATTTTTTTACTTGTTCTATAACAGTTTGTTCGATTGTTCCAGAAAGTGCAAAAGAAGCAAATACAAGGGCCGCCGAAAGTGAAACTGAAAAAAGAATTAAAAAGGTGCGTAACTTTTTTTCTTGAATATTTTTAACAATAAATTTGATGATAATTCCCATATATTGCCCCCATATCTAAATTCCATCCGGTTTAAAACTGCTGGGATTTCGATTTTCTTGGAGTGCTGACTAGTAATTCCCCGCCGGGTTTAAGAACACGGGGAATTAAAACCACTAGTCTAAATTAAATTTAAGCTATATAATAGTCAAAGCTAATCAATGATTGGAACATTATACGCAGCTGAAACATTGGTTATGAATAACAAATACTTAAAGTGAGTCTATTTCTACAAAAATCAATATGTATTCTATTACAATTTATTTTATAAAACTACGAAATTTCTTTCGCTTACACGTTCAACGTATCCATTGGAAATTTGTTCCCATATGAGTCCCTGCTTGACGAGTTATGATAATTAGTATATTTTTAAGTAGGAACCCTAAATAAAAATAAAAGGGATGGCAAATTAATTCACATAGCAAAAATAAAAGTGATGGTGAATTAATTCACATAGCAAGAATAAAAGTGATGGTGAATTTAAATAATGAATGAAGTTGAAAAAATAATGTCCGATTGCGACATATGTCCCAGAAATTGTCACGTAAACAGAAATGCCGGAGAAAAAGGATTTTGTGGCGCGGGAAGCAAGCCGAAACTGGGACGGATTGCTCTCCACCATTGGGAAGAACCCCCTATTTCCGGTGAGCGGGGATCGGGCGCAATCTTTTTTTCAGATTGTAATTTAAAATGTTGTTTTTGTCAAAATTATGCGATCAGTCAGGAAGGTTTCGGGCGAGAAATCTCCATTGACGAATTAGCCGAGAAATTTCTTTATTTGCAATATAATGGCGCTCATAACATCAATTTGGTGACTCCATCCCATTTTGTTCCGCAGATCGCTGCTGCGCTCAGGTTCGCCCGTCTAATGGGCCTGAAGATTCCGATTGTTTATAATACTTCTGCATATGAAAAAGTAGAAACTCTCAAAACTTTAGAAGGCCTCATTGACGTTTATTTACCGGACTTAAAATGTATCTCACCGGAAATTAGCCGGTTCTATTATGGGGCGCCCAATTATTTCGCCTTTGCCAGTTCGGCAATATTGGAAATGATCCGGCAGGTAGGCCCGGTTGTTCTGGATGATGAGGGGATTATTCAATCCGGAGTTATTGTGAGACACCTGGTTCTCCCCGGTGGTGTTGCCGATTCGATTCGTTGTTTGGAATGGGCTAAAGAATACCTCCCGCCGGGAGTTTATATCAGCTTAATGGCTCAATATATTCCTTTTTATCATGCGGTGCAACACCCGGAAATCAATCGTCGTCTGACTCTTGAGGAATATCAATTGGTGGTAGATAAAATGTCCGAATTGGAATTCGAAGACGGCTTCGTCCAAGGCCTGGAGTCTGCAACCGAAGATTATGTTCCGAGTTTTGATTTGACAGGAGTCGTTTGAATTGTAAGTTACAAGTAATAAGGGTTTTACTTTGTCTAAAGTAAAATAGGCGAAGGAATATCAAGTTGGTTTGTACGTACAGAATCGTCAATGGAGATGGAGTGAAAC
>JAEZKW010000276.1 GCA_023415375.1 Bacillota bacterium | reverse complement strand
CTCCAGTGATGAAACTGTTAGTAACTCACTACCGATGCCCAGCGATAGAGATTTCTGGGATAATTCGGCAAGGCTGAGTTTGGTTCAAAATAAACTGTTGTATGTGGATAGTAATTTTGTAAATGGCGGATACCGTTTATCAGTTGATGATACGATCGCCGGCCACTATCTCGGCGGCGCTTATGATTATAATAAATTAAATCTGGACGGCCGCTGGTTTAAATCATTAGGGAGCAATCTGACCTTCGGTACCCGTTTACAGTGGACAACGATTTCCGGCGATTATCCCGATTATGACAAGTTATATCTGGGCGGAATGTATCGTTTACGTGGCTATAGCGATAGGCGTTATAGTGATGATACAACCAAAGGTCTTGTCGGCGACTCTTATTTATTATCCAATACCGAACTCCGTTACCGAATACCGAATAATAAAAGTTTGGAGTTGGTTGCCTTTTATGATATCGGCCGGATGAATAATGATATGGTTGGTAATGTAAAATCAGATTATGGATTCGGTTTCCGGATTAGTATTCCGATGCTGGGGTTAATTAGAATTGATCAAGCTTGGAATATTGATGGTGATAAAAAAACGGTGTTTAGCTTAGGAGAATTATTCTAAACGGGGTGATACGTTGCTAAAACCTAAGCTACTGGTTTTCACAATACTGGTTTTATTCTTCTGTAATCAACGTGTGGAGAATATATTTGCAGCCCCGGACGACCAAGAAGCTAGAAAAGTCAATTTTGTAGAAGTTCAACTCGATATTGATGGTAAAATCTATGAGGGGCTGCAAGAACGTATTGAATTTAGTATCGCCAAAGTCGGTGAAAAAATCTTATTGGATCAACCTGTTTCTTTATTGGCAAAAAATAAAGTAACAGTTCAAAAAGCTATTTATAATGTTTTTTCCAAAGTTCTAGTCGGCTTTAAGCTGGGATCGGTTGATTTGTTTTTAGGAGAACACACAAAAATCATTATGCATATCACGCCGATTCCTCCTTTAATTAGCGATTTGCGAATCAATTTAAAAACCCCGGGCTTAAGTCCGGAACTTAGCAAATTGACCGGAGAAGTTGCATCGAAAGTTGAAAAAGAATTAAATAAAATCTTTGTGGGGCTTCCGGTTTCTTCAATTTCCTGGTCTTCCGGGATTTTTAATACTGTGGCCAATTATTTAATAGAACGGGAGCTTCCTGGCTTTGACAGTCGTTTTTCGATACAGGAAGGGACTACAACCGAAC
This sequence comes from Bacillota bacterium, assembly GCA_023415375.1. GTDB lineage: Bacteria > Bacillota > UBA4882 > UBA8346 > UBA8346 > UBA8346. Next base: position 10,456 of record JAEZKW010000276.1, on the reverse strand, counting down.
TTAATTTGACATTAGTCCCGCAAGGGGCGGTTGTTTCAAATGTAACAGTCGATTATGAGACAACCAATATACCGGTATGGCTGGTGAAAACTACAGCAAAGAATTATCAGGATATAGCTGATTTGCTCAAGGGTGTTCCAGTTGAGTTTTTGATTCATTATCGAAGCCGACTTGAGAAATATTTAACGGAAACCCTTAATGATTTTCCGGAATTACGGAAACTGGGACTCATGACTCAGTTATCGATTGCGCCGGGTGAAGAAACCCGGGTGGTTTTGCACGTAGCCTCCAGGTATGTTCAAGCTAGAGTAGAGGGACGCTATTTTCTGGGCCGTGAAGACACTTTCGGCAATATTCAAGCATATTTGGGTTATCGTATGGGCTCTTTCGAAGCATATTCCAAATATTTCTGGGGCGATAATCCGAGCGGAACATGGAAAGCGGGTTGCGCTTTTCCGATTGACGAGAACTTAACTGGCGGTTTTGAATACGAATTTGAACACCCTTACCGTCAAGTTTGGATGCATTATCGTTTTGATCGCGGTGATTACCTTAATTTGAAGCTGGGCCTTAATAATAGTCCGAATGAGGCTACGATCGGGATATATTTAAATCGCTACACCAATTTGGAAGTTATTAATTATCAGAAGGATTTTGGGTTACAATTGATGTTCCATTTCTAAAATGTCCCATTTTTTAATGTTCCATTTTAAACCGTTGCTTAATGAATGTATTAATAAATTTAACCAGGAAAAGGGGTAAAATAATGAAGTTACAGAAAATCAAGGGGCGTTTATTCGTTGGTGTTATAATTTTGGCTTTGGCGGTACTTTTCAGCAGTTATGTAGGGGCAGCGGGTAAAAATGATTCTGTTGGTTATGTGGATATGCAAAAATTACAGGCGGAACTACCCGATTTTATAAAACTTCAAGAACTCGCCAAGGACAAAACATCAGAATTAAACTATTTCAGGGGTTATTTATTTTCACAACAACAAAGTACAGCCAAAGATTTAGAAAAGAAGGCAGCTGCCGATAAAGTTGGTAAAACGCCGGAGCAACAGGCTGCAATCGATAAGCAATTACAAGATGATAATAATAAAAAGATCAATGATGTCAATGCTCAGATTCAAAAGAAATACGATGAGCTTCAGCAATATATCAATGGTCAGAAAGACGCCACTTTGAAAAAGGTTGAAAATATTATCCAGAAAGTGGCTGAGGAAAAGAAATTAACTTTAGTGATTGAAAAAAGTTTACGTTTTTATGGTGGCACCGATATAACCCAGGATGTTATTGATAGAGCCAAAAAAGAAGCTGAAACTTCAGAGAAAAATAAATCAACTGCCAATAAGAAATGATTTTCTTTGGCCGTAAAAAATATCAGCTTATGCTGATCTTTGCGAGCGTTGGTCTTTTAAGTACGGTTTTTTTGGTATTGCGAAATGCAACACTTGTGCGATCCCAAAGAATTTCTGAGCAAAAAATTGGTGATAAGTTATTACATTTACAAAAGCCAAATTGGAATGGGTATGCTAAGTTAAACAGTGGACTAACCAGTTTATTGAAAAACTGGGATGACGTCTCTTCGAAAAGACAAGCTAGGGACAACGTATTTGGGGAGAATAGCTTTATTCAAGCTGAATATGACCGTCAAATATCTGAAATCACACGCATTTCTGAAATTGAGGAAACGTTAAAGTTATCCGAAGTTAATGGAGCATTTCAGGATTATGCTATGAAACGTCGCCGTTTTTTCGATGCTGAGTTCCAAAAGAAGTTACTTCGCATGGAAGAAACGTTACATTTCGATCTCACTCAAAAAAGGCGAGAAGCTGCAGAGCAGCTTCACGATTTTGAAAATTCATTAATCTCGGAACAGCAGTTGGATTTAGTCAACTTACAACTTAAATTAGCGATTTCCGACTTGAAAGTAGAGCGCAAAGATGTCAGTGGCTATCGTAAAAAAATACAAGCAAAAATAACCGCTATTAAGTTGGAGATTGCTCGTAAAGTAGCTGCAAAAAAGGAATTGCTTAATAAACAATTATTACTCTATGAGCAGCAAAGAACCGAAGAAAACCAACAAGTATTGGGAAATTTGAAGCTTAAATTAAATAACCAATTAGAGAATGACTTAGCTGCTTTCAAGGCAAACTTAACTCACAATTACGATGAGTGGCATCAAAGTCAGACTGAAGAATTCGCAAAAGCAATTGGCGCACGCCAGCAGGAAAAGAAAAACTAGAATAAATTGGCGCACGCCAGCAGGAAAAGAAAAACTAAAGTAAATTGGCGCACGCCAGCAGGAAAAGAAAAAATTAAAAAACGATATATATTGAAACGGAGGATATCATAATGTCAAAAAATGAAGGAAAAATAAGTAATCTATTGATCCCGGGAGCAATTTTGTTAGGGTTTATCATATTATTGGCCGGAATGATTTGGGCTTTTAATGCATTTAGTTTTCGTGTGGCTACGATTGATTTAAACAAAATTATCAAAGAGAGTTCTTACGGTCAACAAATCGATAAGGACTTGCAGAAAAAAGGGGAACAATTAAGAGCTCAGATAACAACAGCGAAAACTGACGCTGAAAAAGCCAAAATTAATAATGAGTTCCGTCAATTTCAAGAGGCGAAGCAAAATGCTTTTGTTGAAAGAGTAAAAACAATAACTGCACAAGTAGCGAAAGCTAAAGGTATTAAAGCCGTATCCAGTCCGCAAGTTTTGTTTTATAGCTCAATTGATATTACCGGTGATGTTATTGCCAAATTGGATAAATAAATCAAAAAAGGGGTTTGAACCGAATGCCATCCTTAAAAGAATTAGCTCAGTTGGTTCAGGGAGAAACAATTGGCGATAGTATGGTTGAAATTAACGGGATAGCGGGAATTGACGATGCCGGGCCCGGTAATATCACACTGGTTACTTCAATAAGGGTGATAGAATCCGCAAACCAGAGCAAGGCTAGCGCGATGATTGTACCCGCCAATATTACGGAGCTCGCTAAACCAGCAATCAAAGTTACAAACCCTCGATTAGCTTTTGCCCAGATTTTAAATTATTTTTACCCACCACAAAAATATTTACCAGGGATAGACCCCAGTGCAGTAATTGGCACAAATTTCAAAGGAGAGGGCTGCACAGTCCGCTCCCTGGTACATATCGGGGACGATGTTATAATAGGTAAAAATACTATCATCCACCCCGGTGCGGTTATTGAGGACAGGGTCACGATTGGGGAAAACGCCATCATTCATGCGAATGTTGTTATCCGTAAAGATTGCATGATTGGAAATAATGTTCAGATTCATGCGGGGACCGTAATTGGAGCCGACGGTTTCGGTTATGTACCCGTAAACGGTAAACAGATTAAGATCCCTCATGTAGGCACCGTTAGAATTGAGGACGATGTTGAAATCGGTGCAAATACCGCTATCGATCGGGCAACGACCGGAACAACTTTAGTCAAAAGAGGCGCCAAAATCGATAACCTGGTTCAAATCGGTCATAACTGCGTTATTGGAGAGGATTGCCTTTTATGCGGAAATTCCGGAATGGCAGGCAGCTCCAAATTGGGCAATCGGGTTGTTTTAGCCGGTAAAGCCGGAGTGGTGGACCATGTCTATATTGGGGACGATTCGGTCGCTGCTGGTAACTCGGTGGTGATTGGCAATTTACCTCCCAATTCTTTTGTCTCCGGGAATCCTGGCCGTCCCCATGCCGAAGATATGCGGATTCAAGCTGCAATGGGTAGATTGCCTGATTTGTTGAAAGAAATGAAAGAACTGAAGAAAAAAATCGCCGAGTTAGAAGGCAAATCACCCAAGTGAATGAATGGGGCTGTCCTAAAAGAGATTCTGCGCATCAAGCGCTATCAATAAAGATATACAATATATAAACGTTTGATTTCCAGGCGATGTTATATACCGTATATCTTATTGTATTTAAATGATCTTCTGGATAGCCTCTTTTATTATTAAAGTTTGCTACGAGGGGTTTTTATTCTAGTGCGAATTATTGATCGTTATATTTGGAAGGAGTTCCAACAACAATTTCTAATCTGTGGATTGGGTTTTACTGTCCTTGGAATCGGTAAAATCTTTTTTGATTATAACGATTTTTTTATTGGATACCATATTACTTCCGGATTATTGGTCAAATTGTTGTTAAACCAAATCCCATCGCTCTGGATGGATGTATTACCCGCGGCGTCTTTATTTGGGATTATTTTAGCCATAGGCAGATTGCTCCGGGAACGCGAATTAGATGTGATCCAGATTTGCGGTCCTTCTTTGTTTCGAATCATGCTTCCCATTTTTGTAGGCCTTTTTTTAATATGTGTTAGTGCTTATTGGTGGAATGATTTAATTGTTCCTGCCGCGAATCATCGTTTTCAAACTGAAATCCGTCGTTTATCGATGCAAGAAAGCATGCCTTTATTTAAGGAAAAGGTGGTTTTCAAAGGACCCCAGGACCGGTATGTGTATTTGGAGCATGTTGACCGCAGGCAAAAAAAAATTACCGGGATTCTTATTTTTGAAGCGAAAACCGGCGGCAGGTGGCCGCGAATTATTACCGCCAACTCCGGAATATTGTATAACGGCCTTTGGGAGTTGTACAACGGTACGATTCATGAAATGAATAAAGACGGAGTCATTAATTCGGAAGTCAGCTTTAAAAATATGGAAATCAAAATGACGACGGATAATAATATTCTGGTCGGTAATGATAAATCTCCCAATGAAATGCGGACCGCTGAGTTAAAGCATTTGATTGGCGTCTATAAGAGGAGCGGACTTCAACTTCCAATTTATACGGTTCTTTATTACCAGAAATTTGCCGATCCCATGATTGCATTGGTTTTAGTCTTTTTGGCAACCCCCTTAACACTTTTAACAGGGCGTCATTCGCGTTGGACTGGTATGGTCTATTGTTTCTTAATTATTATGTTGTATTATACTATGCAGGTTATTGGTAGGACAATGGGTTCAAATGGACTAATTTCCCCGTGGATAGCAGCGTGGGTTCCTCATATGTTCTTTTTTATTATTGGAATCGGACTACTTTGTATGATTGAACGGAAACGGTAAAGTAAGATGAAGATTGAAGAGTTTCTCCAAACCTGGAAAGCTGGAAAAATAAAACCAATATTTAAGCGGATCTTACCTTTTTTGGTCGTCCTTTTCATTGCCGTGGTGGGATACTTCGGCGGTTGGTGGGATATTCGGTCAGCAATTTCTCCGAAGGCTCCATCCAGTAAACCGATGGTTCCTAGTATTGAAATGGAAAGAACCAAACTTACCGGTTGGGACCGGGGTAAGAAATCGTGGGAAATTAAAGCCAGGAGGATTTGGCAGTCAGCTGATGGTAATATCGTTTATTTTCAAAAAATATTGCATGGAATCGCATTTTCAATGAAAGGCGAGCGGGTTGACTTCAAGGCGGGTTGGGCCCGTTGGGAGAGAATTCCCGAAACTTTATACATTGGTGGAGGCCTTGAAGCTAAAGTCTCCGATTGTACTGTTAAAACCAAAGAAGCTACCATAGATTACCGCAAAGAAACCCTGACCTCAAAAACAGCTGTCCAGATGAATCAAAAAGATACGTTGGTTACAGCCAGAAGTTTGCAGATAAAACTTTCGGAAGAAGAAATGGATCTTGAAGGAGATGTGGTATTAGTTCAGAACAATAATCGGGTAGCTGCCGATGGTATGAAATTTTACCATAAAGATGAGACATACCAATTGATTGATCCCAAAGGAGTTACGATCAACCCATGAAGCGCTGTCTGTTGGCTTTGGTTGTTTGCATATGTCTAATCACCAGTATAGCGAAAGCCGGCACTGAGCCTGTGAAAGCGAAAAGCGACAAAATTTGGGGTGATAATAAAAAGAAACTCACTTATATGGAAGGCCATGTAAGGATCGAACAGGGCCCGACAGTGATCACCACTGAAACGACCCAAGTCGACCTGGATAAAAGAATTGCGACCTTTGAAAATAAACTACAGCTGATTTCTTCGGATGTCATAATTACAGCCGATTATTTGGAATATAATTTCAAGTCAAAAGTCGGTACTTTTTTACGAAATATCATTTTAAACAGAAATGAGGTCAAAGATACTCTCGGTAAGGTTACCAAAGATGGTTTTAAACTATCAGCTGAAAGTCTTTATTTTGAATCCGACACCAAGAATTTCAAGGTTCAAAACCAGGGAATGGTGGAACATAAAGATTTCATAGGGACAGCTGACTTAATAGAGTATAATGATAAGAAACAGGAATTAATTTTTCGGGGAAATGCGAAGATAAAACGACCCAGTGGGGAAGAGATTAACGGCAATGAAGTTGTTATTAATACCCAAAATCGCAGCATCATTGTGAGTGGTAATGTAAGATTGGTTAATGAAGATGTAACGATTGTTGGAGAAAATTTGAATTATGATTACCATAAAAACCATGGTGTTTTTAAATCCGCTATCGTCTTGGAACGGGCAGAAACCAAGAACGCCAGCGGTAAAGTTACCAAAGAACATTTTAAGCTGACAACCGTGGGACTCGAATTTGAATCGGATACTAAGAATTTTGTGACTAGAAGCAAAGCTAGGGTTGAACATAAGGATTTTACTGGTTTTGCCGATCATATTGAATATAATGATAAGCAACAACAGATGAAGTTTGTAAATAATTCCTACTTAAAGAGGCCTAAAGGCGAAGAAATTCGTGGAGATATGATTACGATTTACATTAATGATAAAAGTTTTACAGTGAGTAATCATGTTGATATCAACTATAAAGTTAATTTAAATAATGAAAATCAAACCGATAAAAAAAGGAAACGCTTTCCATGATGGAAGATGAATTACAAAGGACCAAACAGAAAGCGGCGACGAAGAAAATTAAGTTCTTTATGGATAGAAACGATGATCCGTATTGTTTGAGTCCGGAGCTTCTGGTAACGGGAGAACGGGAACATTCCAATGATGCTGGATTATTTGAATTGATTGAAATGCGGACTGAGCATGTTCAGTTTACTTTTCCAAGTCCAAAGGAATTAGCAACTGATTTATGTTTGATATATGGTATTGGGCAGACAACTGCGGCTAAGTTAAAACAGGAAGGGTATCTGACAATCTATGATTTGACCCGACATCCACGATGGCAGCGGGCTGCTTTGGATTTAATCAGGACAATCGAGACGGAGGATACAATTCGGTTGGCGCGTTACGGCGCCAGCGATTTTCAATTACTCAGTTTTTACCAGCCGGAGACAGTCCGTTTTATCGATATTGAGACCTTAGGTTTGTATTATATTCACCCGGTATTTTTAATCGGTATCCTGGAATTTGAAAACGGTCATGGCCAGATTCGCCAGTTTTTAGCTCGTGATTTCGGGGAGGAAAAAGCGATTCTTTTAGAGGCCTCCAGAATATTAAAGAAAAGTAGTATTTTAGTTAGTTACAATGGCCGGAGTTTTGATTTACCCTATTTAAAGGGCCGGATGCGCTATCATCAATTGGAGGTTGATTTTGATTCTTGGCAATTGGATTTGTTGCGGCAGGCCCGGAAAAATTACCGTGGAGTTTTACCCGATTGCCGGCTGTTGACAATCGAAAAATGGTTATTAAATCAAGAACGGAATGATGATATACCCGGCTCTGAAATCGCTCGTTTTTATAATTGTTTTTTGGATAGTGGGGATGGTAAATATCTGAGACCGATTTTAGAGCACAATGCCCACGATCTATTTTCAATGGCCAAGTTTTTAGGATTTTTAACAGTTAAAAAAATAGAGAAGGTAGTGTCGAATGGAGATTAAAGAGATTATCGGTAATGGCTCGGTATCTGGACAATATTTAATCCTTGAGAATCAAATTCGGACCGCTAAAAATGGCAGTTCCTATTTGGCGCTTAAAATTGGCGACCAAACAGGGGAGCTGGCGGTAAAAATATGGCATGCTGATGAACAGTTATATCAACGCTTAGTCGTGGGTAAAGTGATTGAGTTGAAAGACATCAAATCAAAGATTTTTAAAGAACAGCTTCAACTGGAATGGGAGGGCAATAATACACACGCCTTTCGATTGCTATCCGATGAAGAGATTGATTTTTCAAAGTTTCTGCCCCGTTCGCCGGGTAACCTCACTGAATATTGGCGTTTTATTGAGGAGCAGGTGGAAAAAACCTGCAATCCTTTACTTCGAAAAGTGCTGGCGATATTCTTTAAAGATGAAGCTTTTGCCGCACGTTTTAGAATCGCCCCGGCAGCTTTAAAACGCCATCATGCTTATATCGGCGGCTTATTGGAGCATACTGCGGGAGTAACCGCCCTTTGCAAGGCCGCGTCCGACTATTATCCCATGGTGAATAGGGATTTGGTGATTGCCGGCGCATTATTACATGATATCGGTAAAGTAAAAACTTATCAATGGGACAAGAATATTGAAGGAACCGATGAAGGCAAACTCATTGGGCATTTGGTTTTGGGTGTCCAGATGGTGGAAGCGGCATTCGCCCAAAGTTTAGAAACTGAGCAAGCTGATGAAGAATTGAATCAACTTAAAAATAGCTTGTTACATCTCTTGGTTAGCCATCACGGTATTATGGAATGGGGTTCTCCGATTGAACCATTAACGGTGGAAGCATGTATCCTTCATCACGCCGATAATATGGATGCGCAGGTTCAAAAATATTTGACTTTGATGCGGGGCCAGAATTTTGAAAGCCGTTGGACAGCATATGATCCGGGACTCGGCAAATCAATTTTTCTTGGCGCATTGAAAATTACGCAGGATGAAAAGGCGGAGGAGGCGTAAAATTATGAATTCAACGGGAAGTATCATTGTTTATAGCGTTTTTTTCATATTGGGGCTTGGTTTGGAATTTGTGATTCGATGGTCGCCGGGTATAAACCTTTTGCTTTCTTTTATCCTTGCATTCGTATTACCGCCTGGGTGGAGTTTTGGCTTTATTATCGGGAGCTGGATAAGTTGCGCCTTTTTCACCTATAATCCTGAACAAGAAGGCCAATTTGAAGCAATTACGACGATTAATTGGCGAAGGATACTGATGGCTTCCATTTGGACATTTGCCGGATTTCTTTTGACTTTAGTTTTTTTGTGGCGGGTCAAAATCGGCAATTTAATGGGAATATATCCTCGAGAAATATTGGCGTGGACTTTTTTTGCGTTGGTCGAAATATGTTTGTGCCGGATTATTGCGAAACTAGTCCCGCGCTTATACCGGATTCCTTTAGGTTATGGCATAGCGGTCTTGAATTTCTTGATGTTGCTATTTTGGATTCTTCCCTTTGATATTTGGAAGATTGGTTTAATTCTATTATCGCTATTGATTATTTATCCAGTCGTATTGGTTTTAGTGGATTCACCGCTTGAGGCAAAAGATCCTATATTTCGGAGAAAATAATGAAGATTGCCTTTCATACTTTGGGTTGTAAAGTGAATCAAAATGACAGTCAGGCTATAGCAGAGCTCTTTCGGGGGCAAGGCCACGAAATTGTCCCCTTTGAATCGGGCGCCGATGTCTATATCATAAACACCTGCGCTGTTACGAAAGTTAGCGAACAAAAGTCTCGCCAAATTATACGAAAAGGGATGGATTTGAATCCAGAGGCTTTAGTGGTGGTTACAGGTTGTTATGCACAAACATCACCAAAAGAAATAGCCGGTATCCCCGGAGTCCATCTAGTGGTTGGGTTAGCGGATCGTCCACGTTTGGCGGATTTGGTCAGTGAATATTTAGGTTCAGGTAGAAGCCAGGTGAATGTGACTTCTATTGCTGATGTTAAAGGGTGGCAGGATTTACCGGTTAGCGCTCCACTTGAACGGACCAGGGCCACATTAAAAATTGAAGATGGTTGCAATGAATTCTGTTCTTACTGTATTGTGCCTTATGCTAGAGGGCGAGTCCGTAGTATGCCAATGCCTGAGGTCATTGAGAATTTTACGGGATTGATTGAAAAAGGATTCCGCGAAATTGTGCTTACAGGTATTCATTTGGGACATTATGGAAAAGATTTAGGTGTTGGTTTAGATAATCTATTGAAGCAACTTTTACAAACAAAAGGTGATTACCGGATTCGCTTGGGCTCATTGGAACCTAAGGACGTAACGGACGAGCTCCTGAATTTGATTACAGGCGAGCCGAGGATCTGTCAACATTTGCATATTCCTTTACAGAGTGGGAGTAACCGGATTCTTCAAAAAATGGGCCGGAATTATGACCTTTCATATTATCGTGAACTCATTCACAGAACACGGGAGCGAAATCCGTTTATGGCCCTTGGTACTGATTTAATCGTGGGATTCCCTGGCGAAAATGATCAAGATTTTGAGGATACCTGTCATTTTGTTGAGGAACAGCAATTCAGCAGAGTTCATGTTTTTCGGTTTTCGCCTCGCAGCGGAACACCGGCTGCAACGATGCCAGGTA
>JAEZKW010000254.1 GCA_023415375.1 Bacillota bacterium | reverse complement strand
TGTATTTTGTCAAGTAAAATTCCCGGTTTTTATCAACAGGAATTCCTGGTTTTTATCATCGGTATTTCCGTGGTGTAACCATCCGTTTTTCCCTGGAATTATCATGAGAATTCCTTGTTGAATTTCCAGGGGATGATTGTCATTTTTTCCGCATTAAGGCATTTTTCAATCGATAACTTTCACCTTCAAACACAATGAGATGCCCATGGTGAGCTAATCGATCGATCATCGCGGCGGCCATTTGATCATCAGTGAAAATTCCTCCCCATTTCGAGAATTCTAGATTGGTGGTCACAACTAGGCTGCGACGCTCATAACTATCTGCTACCACTTGAAAGAGCAATTGGGCATCTTCACGATCTAATGGCAAATAGCCCCATTCGTCTAAAATGATTAATTGAGCAGTTTCAAGCTCTTTAAGGGTTTTTTCTAAGCCGCCGGCCTGTTTGGTTTCCCGAAGCCGGGTCACTAGCGAAGCTACCGTAAAAAAGCGAGTATTGATGCCAAGTTCACAGGCTTTCACACCTAAGGCAACAGCCAGATGAGTTTTTCCAGTTCCTACCGGACCATATAACACCAAATTTCGTTTGTCGTGAATGAACTGACAAGTCGTCAGTTCATCCAGAGTAATGGTGCTGGGTAGCTTAATTTGGTTAAACTCATAAGCTTCCAAGGTTTTGCGGATTGGAAAAGCGGCCTTTCGGAAAAGACGTTCCTTGCGCATTCGTTCCCGATGGGCAAGTTCCTCGCTGAAAATGCGGTATAAAAATTCCTCTTGCTTGGGCGTTGCTTCCAAATCGCATAAGTGCACCGGATTTTGACTGAAGGCCAGCTTTTTGCAAAATTGGGATATTTCCTGACGGATTTCACTTCGTTCCATGGGCTGTTCCTCCTTGAGGCAATAAAGCATCATAGCTGCTTAAATCCGGGCCCGGTTCACCCGGAGCATCCAAACCATAAGAGGAGATTCGAGCCGCCAGCACTGCCGCGTTAACATCGATACCTTGAACCCGTTTACGGGTAATGGCTTCTTGCATTGAAGTAATGGCAATATCCAGTCCGTATTGGGAAGAAATGTCCCGCAAGATTTTTAAAGTATGTTTAAATCCGCTGCGGTCCTGATCGTCCAAATAGTAGCGGAGATCATACGATACCTGTTCTCGCATAATACTGTTTTTCCATGCGCCCGGTTTACTAATGAGTTGATCCAGCATGGTTGTCCAATCGTTGGTATCGGTGCGTTCCTTACCAAATTGCCGGATATGTCTGGAAATAGCTTCTCCAGATATATTGAGCGGCTCAATAAAATGGGCTCCGATGCGCACGACCAGCTCTTGTTCGGCATAAAGCGCTGAAGAAGAATAATTATGGCATCCGTCCAGACAAAACTTGCCGTAACGGTCGGTTTTGATTCGTTCATACCGGCAAACTTCAAAGGGCAGATGGGGTAAAGGTAATAATGCTTTTTGGTCCGCTAAAAACAAATCACAAATGGGCACGTCTTTTTTGTAATGTTCCCGGGCATTATCCAGTTCACATAGTTCAAAGAGCTCTCTGTTCCATTCTTCCAGGCTAGGGACGGATGGTAACGGTACGAAATAATTACGCCGGGCATATCCCACTTTGTTCTCAACGTTACCTTTTTCATGCCCGCTTTCCGGATTGCAAAAAGTGATTTCAAATCCATAGTGAGCCTGAAACCGTTTGAAAAGTTGGGTCAATCGAACGATTTCGCCGATTCTGCGTCCGGCCCCGGTGGCATTATCTAAAATTAAACGTCGCGGCACTCCGCCAATGTGGGTAAATATATCTTGTAATCCCTGACAGATACATTCGGCAGTTTCTCCCCGGAAACTTTGGACAAATCCAGCGTTACTCTGCGGGAAAGTAACTACAAAATACCGGCAGACAATTCGTGAACCGTTCTCAATGATATCGCATTCGCCGAAATCGGCTTGGGCTTCGCCGGGATGCCATACCAGCTCCAAATAGCCATTTTGATTGGTATGACGTTTACACCGGAAAGCACTTACGTAACGAGCAACCGTGTTATATGAACAATTAAATTCTTGGGGCGGATAGAGTTCTTTAAGCCGGTTGTAAACTCTTCGACGGGTATGGCGTTGTTTATGCCGGTTTTGTTCATCTTCCAGCAACCATTGGTCAATCATGGGCTTAAATGGATCTAATTTTGATTTCCGTTCCAAGTTAGCCGGTGGCTTTGGAGAAAAATCGTCCTGTTCCATGTACTTCTTTACTGTTTTGGGATCGAGCTTTAGTTCTTTGGCAATTTGATAAGGACCTAAATGATTTCGTTGCATTTCTTTGATTTGATAGACTTGATTCATGCTGGTGGTCATCCTTTCTTTCTCCTTGTGCGGTTTGATCTTCGACAAGGATTCTTTTGATTCGATGACCGTCATCCCCTTGGATTACCAGGGAATTTTCCAGGAGAATTTCAGGGATTTCCTGTTGATAACATCAGGGAATTCCTGATGGTTACACCAGGGATTTTTCGTTGATAAAAACCTCCATTTCTTATTGTAACAAAACA
>JAEZKW010000272.1 GCA_023415375.1 Bacillota bacterium | reverse complement strand
GTCAGGGTTAGAAATACGCCATAAAAGATGTTCAAAAGCTGCTTTACCAATTTCATCGCCGAAAACCCTCACCGTAGTAAGAGTATCTGGAATTGCGGGGTGTTCATTCGGTAAATCATCAAAACCGGTAATGGAAACATCATCGGGTACCTTGATTCCCTTTTTATTCAAGGCTGCTATCAAAAAATGGGCTGTTTTGTCGTTGTTACAAACCCAGGCAGTAGGCATTTCTTTGAGACGTTTGACCTCGCGCTCTATATATTCGAGGTTCCACATATCTTCTTCACTACCCTGGGCTATTGCATAATGACTATCATAAGAGAGGCCATGTTCTTGCAGCGCTGCAAGAAAGGCATGAAAACGCTGGGCCCAACTCCAATGATCGCTGATTTTACCGGCATAGCCTATTTTTTTGTGGCCTAATTCGATAAGATGTTTGGTAGCTAGATAGCTGCCATCCCAATCGTCAATGAGACTGCATCATGACAAGTGGCAAACCCAAGCCGAAGCCATGGAAATGTCCCTATCATAGTGCCCGGGCATGTATGGAAATTATCTCGCGATTAATAAATGAAAGGAGTCTGTAATTTGGAACAACAATGTTTTCAGGAAAGATTAGCGAAGTTAAACCAACATCACAATCAACTTATCATCAGAAAAAATGAAAAAGCGGGTCTTGGCAACGGTATTTATGACAGATACAAATATCCGGTATTGACCCGGGAACACACTCCGCTATTTTGGCGATACGATCTTAATTATGAAACGAATCCTTATTTGATGGAACGAATGGGGATTAATTGTGTATTTAATCCCGGCGCTATTGAACTGGGTGGAAAAATCTATTTGATTGCCCGCGTTGAGGGGGCTGATCGCAAGTCTTTTTTTGCAGTAGCGGAAAGTGAAAGCGGAATCGATGGGTTCAGGTTCTGGGACTATCCAATCTGGATGCCGGAAACGGCGGAACCAGATATCAACGTTTACGATATGCGGGTGGTTCGGCATGAGGACGGGTGGATTTATGGCCTCTTTTGCGCCGAACGCAAAGATCCGGATGCTCCGGAAGGCGATACTTCCAGTGCCGTTGCAGCTTGTGGCATTGCCAGGACTAAGGATTTAAAGACGTGGGTACGGCTTCCTAATCTAAAAACAAAATCACCACAACAGCGTAATGTTGTTCTCCATCCAGAGTTTATCAATGGAAAATATGCCCTATATACCAGACCGCAGGATGGTTTTATCGAAGCCGGTAAGGGCGGCGGTATTGGTTGGGGTTATACCGACAGTATGGAATATGCGGAAATCGATCAAGAGATTATTATAGATGCCAAGGAATATCATACAATAAAAGAAGTAAAAAACGGGCAGGGACCGGCGCCCATTAAGACAGCAAAAGGCTGGTTACATATTGCCCATGGTGTCAGAAATACCGCAGCCGGATTACGGTATGTGTTATATGCCTTTCTCTCCGATTTAGCCCATCCCGAATCCATTATTCACCGGCCCGGGGGTTTTTTAATTGCTCCGGAAGGCGAAGAACGTGTTGGCGACGTTTCTAATGTTGTGTTTTGCAATGGCGTTGTAGCGAAGAAAAACGGTGATATTTATATCTATTACGCATCATCTGATACCCGGGTCCATGTGGCTACCACTACAGTCGATCAGCTACTCGACTATGTCATCAATACCCCAGAGGATCCTCTGCGGTCTTATGCCTGCGTGGCCCAAAGAACCGACTTCATTGCCCGGAATCTAAAATTGTTACAACGTTAAAATTATTATATTGTGAGAGGATGGGTTTTTATTTGAGTTCCATCAAGATCATCGGGGCAGAATTACCAACAATACCTTGGGAAGAGAGACCATCAGGATGTAATGATGTGATATGGCGTTCCTAGCGCAATCCAATCATTCCCCGTAACCTGACAACCATTTCAAACCGCATTTTCAATAGTGCGGTCGTCCCCTTTGAAGGGAAGTATGCCGGCGTTTTTCGCTGTGATGATAAAAGACGCCGGATGCAGATTTATAATGGATTTAGTGATGATGGCCTGAAATGGCAGATTTCCGATGAACCCATTTCTTTTAAGGGTAGTGATCCGGAAATTGCCGGAAGTTGGAAGACTCGGCGGTAAGCCGCTGGTTTTCAAAACGGGTCATTCATTGATTAAGGCGAAAATGCGGGAGATTAACGCCCTTTTTACCGGGGAAATGTCTGGCCATATGTTTTTCGCTGATGAATATTACGGATATGATGATGCTTTTTATGCAGCTGGCCGTTTATTAAGAATTTTATCCAATACGGACCAAAGTCTTTCCGGCCTGTTAGCAAATGTACCACGATATCCTTCGACTGCGGAGACCCGTGTACCTTGTAGCGATGCGGATAAATTTCAAGTGGTTAAAGAAGTGCGGGAGCGCCTTCGAGAGCGTTATCCGATTATCGATGTGGATGGGGTCCGGGTATTGTTCCCGGGTGGCTGGGGCTTGGCACGCGCTTCCAACACGCAGCCCGCATTGTAGCCCGCTGCGAAGGAACTACAGAGGAGAATTTGAAAGAAACTTGTACCATAATGAAGCAAGAATTAATGAAATTCCCCCAAGTCGGAGAATTTGATTGGGAGTTTTAAAAAACGATATTTGAATTTTTGTTATAGTCATGTTTATCGCTTCAGTCGGCTTGCTCCGTGGCAAGGAAAATTGGAAATGGGTTTATCCAGATGCTGATGGATTATTTGCTATAAGGCCTATTTTGTTGCATAAATGCAATAATATTGTTATAATGACAAAATGAATTGGAAAAGAAGCAATAGGGATTAATTTTAATTATATTTATGTAAAAAATAGACAGAAAATAGAAGTGTGAAAGAGGCGTTTAATTAAATGATTATTGCCTCAACAATGTGGATTGCTGTTATTATACTTGGGGTTGCCGATTTTAAAACCGAATCGACCCGATGGGCAATGGGATTAACTTTTTTTGCGGGATTAGCAGGTTTTAGTATGTTCTGGTCAGAGAACGCAATTTTAATACTTAAATACTTTGGATTGACCCATGAAACCCATGAAATTATCGAGGCGATTTTATCAGCGTTATCCCATTATTTTATACCGTACTGTGCTTTAATGTTTGGACTTAGCTACTCTGCGGTTTTAGAACTGAAGTACAAAAAGATCGTAGCGATGCTTCTGTTGGTCCCCCTGGTAATTACCTTTCTTTTTTATCCTACTCATGACTATCGTTTTGATGGCTACCAATCCAATACTTATTATAGGTTCTTTTCGATCTGGGCTGTCCCCTATTCCCTGATCAGCTGTATACTGCAGATTTACGCCTATGTAAAAGAGGATATTCCCAGTTTAAAAAAACAGCGGCTTATTTTTTGTTTAATTGCCGTCCCCGGTATTGCTTTCACCTCAATAACCACGTTCCTGCTTGCGGGTTTGCCCGTTGATAAACCCTGGAAATATTGGAAATACAATGTTTTTATAATATTATATATGTTTATCCTATTTTTACATTTTCTTATTCGGTATGGGGTTTTAGGTATCAAGTTACGAATTGAGAAACAAAATCTAAGCAATATCATGAATATTATGGACAGTGGCATAAAAATATTGAATCATTCATTAAAGAATGAGATTACCAATATCTCTATCTGTATGACCAATATGAAACTTTCGTTAGCTAACCGGGATAAGTACGATGACGCGTGTGCGCATGAGATTGATGAGAACTTTCAAATGGTATCGGCATCATTAGAACATTTATCAGCTATGATGAGAAAATTGCAAAAAAACTCAGTTGATCCGGATAAATTTAAATTAACCAAAAATAATTTGTCGGAAATCATTGAGATCGGACTGAAATATGTTGCTATTCTATTAAAATCCAAAAATATTTATATCGAGAAAAATGTCAACAATAACATCACAATCCTAAGTGACAAAGTATATTTACAGGAAGTGTTTGTGAATTTATTTCAGAACGCCGTTGAAGCGATGGATTGTGAAGGTAAATTAACCATCGAAGCTTTTTTAACAACAGGAGGCCTAACTGTTGTTGTCAAGGATAACGGTGCAGGCATAAATAAAAAGGATCTTCCGCATGTAATAGAACCTTTTTTCACTACGAAAGAAACGAGAGGCAATTTTGGATTGGGTTTATCCTATTGTTATAATATCTTAAAAAAACACGGGGCTTCGCTCAAAATTAATAGCGAGAAGAACATTGGCACTACTATCAATCTGTTTTTTCCAAAGGATAAAGTTATAGTAACCCCTATAAAAGAGTCTATCAAAGATTACTGCTTGGATTATAAGGAGTAAATATCATGGAAAATATCAGAGTGGCCATAGTAGAGGATGATTTAATCTTTCAAAAATCTATAACGAACTTTATCAATAAGCAACCTGATATGTTGGTTGTTGGGGTAGTGTCGAATAAAGATGACGCTATTGGCCTAGCAAAATCGTTGAAAATCGATCTCGTTCTAATGGATATTAATTTAAGCGGAAATGAAAGCGATGGTATTGTCGCTGCAATAGAAATATTAAAATTCAGTAACGCTAAGATAATCATGCTGACCGGTATTGATGACGCATCAACCATTGTGGATTCTTTTACAGCCGGTGCTTTGTATTACGTACTGAAAGAGAATTACATGGAAATTCCCAATACCATTCGGTTACTTCATAAAAACGAGACGCCATTTAAATTGTTAATCAACGAATTTTCTCGGCTAAAAAAAGAAGAACAACTTCAGGACTTGTCAGCCCCTGAAAAGGAGATATTTAATCTTATTGAACAAGGCTATACTCAAGCTGAGATTGGTCAGAAACTATATAAAACTCAAAATACCATTAAAACACAGATTAAAAGCATTCTTAAAAAATTAAAAGTTAAAAATACCAAAGAAGCTGTTAAGAAAATCGAATTTAAGGGAATATTAACAAAAAGTAAAAAGCAAATACGAAAGGAGAAGAAATTGTAGTAATTATATAAATATTTGCATTAGCATACGGGGTGAAAATTTTCACCCCGTACGAAGTTTTAGTATGAAAATGTTCATCTTTAAACTGATGAAACCAAGTATTATATTATAGCAAGGAAGTAATGATATATAATTCTTTAAATTGAGGAGCGGTAAAGATGAGCAAAAAATTATTTTTATTCATGTGTATGTTTTCATTGTTATGTTTATCCGTTACAGTGTTTGCAGGAGGGTTCAAACTTCCGATAGGGAGCAACCCAATTAAACAAAAAAGTTCTCAACCCGCCACGGACTCCTCTGAAAAACAATTGGAACAAAGTCCGGCCAAAGTTACGATAGCGGCGGATGGCCCGGTGGCAGATGTTTGCTTTAGTTTGGATGGATCCAAAATTGTCTTTGCATATAACAATGTCATTAACTTGTGTAAAGCGGACGGGACACCGATTAAGCGGTTTGGAGTCAAAGAGGGGCAGGATATTAATGTTTTAGATTACACCAATAATACAATTGCCACATTTGCATATACGAACCCAGCTCAAATATATATTTGGGATGAAAATGGCACCAATATTAAAAAGCTCGGTGCAATTGCAAAAGACGCTGATGAAACTACGGTGAATCCCGATATCGAAACTGCAAAGTCTTACCGGTTACTATTCTCCAGAGACGGAAAAAGTTTGGTAAATGTATCAAAAACGGACAATTTCGGCGGGGTTAAAGCACGGGATCTTGCTACCGGAAAAGTAAAGGTGTTTAAGGGGTACGAGGATACTTCAGTCTACGGTTGTTGTTTCAGTGTGGATGGTAGCAAATTTGTTACTATCTCAAGGGATGAACAAGTAAAGGTTTGGGATCTGGCCAAAGGGGCATTAATTATAACGATTGAAACCGGCGACTCGTTAAAATCAAGTTACAATGGTAAAGATGTTGGTATTTTAAGTGACGGCACTATTGTAGCTGTCAAAAATGATTTAACACTGTGGACCAGCGATGGGAAACTGATTAAAACTCTGAAAAAAGAGTCTGATTCCAGTTATACCATGGTTCGGGTAAGCCGTGATGGCAATTTATTTGCAGTGGCTTACGAAGGAAGCGGGTTGGCTTTATATTCCAAAGACGGTGTTTTGTTGAAATCCTTCAAGACCGAGGGCCAATATTCCCTTCCCAGCGCGGTTACAGGTATAGCTTTTAGTCCGGATAATAAGTTCATGGCCGTGGCAACAGATGGTGGAGATACTGAAAAAGGGGACGTCAAAATCTTTGAGCTCTAAATCATTAGTCGATAGTCTGGATCAGTTATAGTCCACCTAATATTAGCGCTCGGATATTACGATTAATTTTAAAATTAACAAAAAAGAGACGGATATTCTTTATTCATCTCTTTTTTTATTGATATGGTTACTTTAAATATTCCAAAGGGTGAAAAAGTTCACCCTTTGGATTAGATGAAAAAATAAATTTACGGCGAAATAATTAAAGAGAGTAATTAAATGGAAAAATATCCTTAAAATAAACAAAACAAAGGAGTGAATGAAATGGATTTTCAGATCGAAAACGGGCCGGTTTTTACAACATTAAATGTTAAAATGGCTACCGGGGAAACTTTTCGCGCCGAATCCGGAGCGATGATTGCCATGTCTCCGACCATCGAACTGGAGGCCAAATCTTCCGGAAAAGGATTATTTGGAACTCTTAAAGCCGCAGTAGGCGGTGAATCGTTATTTGCTACCTTATATAAAGCAACCGGCGGCGATGGGGAATTGGTATTGGCGCCTTCAATCCCTGGAGATATTGTTCGGTTCAATTTGGCCGGAGAGACACTTTTTGCACAAAGTGGAGCTTACTTAGGAGGTAGTCCGGAGTTGGAACTTTCCACTCAAGGATCTCTGAAGGGGATGGTTAGCGGCGAGGGATTGTTTTTACAGAAAATCTCCGGGAACGGGACAGTTTTTCTCAATTCCTATGGAGCGATTATCGAGAAAAAATTGGCCGGGGGTGAAAGCTATATTGTGGATACCGGGCATATCGTTGCTTTTGAGGCATCGGTACAATATCAGATCAAAAAAGCGGCTAAAGGTTTGTTTAGCACTGTTGCCTCTGGAGAAGGAATCGTTTGTGAGTATAAAGGACCCGGTTCCATTTGGATTCAAACCCGGAACCTACCGGCTTTGGCTCAGATGATTGCGCCTTTCCTGCCGAAGCAAAATGGCTAAAGAGATAATCATTAGAAAGGGAAGTTGTTTTAGCAAACAGATATTTTGGAGGAGAAAAAATGTTGCTTGACAGAAAAGTGTTTTTAATTAAAGAGCAAGTTGAATTGATGAAATTAGCGGGTACTTACGATATTTTTGATCCCGCAACCGGTAAACAGATTGCTGCGGCTAAAGAAGAACCTGGCGGTATGATTAAATTTTTAAGGTTGCTGATCAAGAAACAATTGCTGCCCAACAAAATTAATGTTTATGATAGCGAGGGGCAAGGTGTTGCATTTTCGATCAGTAAACCGTTTTCCTTGCTTCGATCGAAGATATCGGTATTGAATCAAACCGGTGACTGCCTCGGTTTTTTCAAAAGTAAAGTGTTTACAATCGGAG
Organism: Bacillota bacterium; assembly: GCA_023415375.1. Classification (GTDB taxonomy): domain Bacteria; phylum Bacillota; class UBA4882; order UBA8346; family UBA8346; genus UBA8346. Next base: position 6,631 of record JAEZKW010000272.1, on the reverse strand, counting down.
GAGGGTTTTGGGTCTTCGATCCGGCTGAGAACAAGGTGGCGGAGATCAAGGGCGACTGGAAAGGTTGGAATTTCCAATTTGTCGGAACAGATAGCCGGGTTATAGGAACTATCACCAAGAAATGGGCAGGAGCGGTCAAAGAGATATTTACCAGTGCGGATAATTATGTGGTTTCCTTGGAAGAAGCCGAAGAACTTGATCCCAGCCGGGTAGCTCTGTTATTGGCGGCAGGATTGGCGATCGATACCGTTTTTAAAGAAGGGAAATAAGCGTTTCGGTAGGATTCTTTTACTAAGTGAGAGTTAATATAAATACGGTATGTCAATTGCGAGAGCCTGAATGATCCGGCGTTATCGGATAAAGTTTGACGGCTCTTGCAAAGACTAAACTTCGGATAAGGTTATAGATGGTTTAATCGCGCTAGAACACGGAGGACTACCATGGGTACTCTTGATAAATTCCCCATAATGCCCTGCAGAAACCGAACAATCTCATCGAATGTATTGGATGAATTACAAATTGAGGATTCCCTTAAAAATCTCAGCTTTGAATTGATACGGATGAATATTGATATCTCAAACGAGGAAAAAGTCGTCCGGCTCCAGCGATTGAAGAAATATTGCGTTACAAGTTAATCAGTGAGCGGGAATTTTATGCTATTTTTGAATCCTTTCCTGTGTTAAACGAAGGACCAGGAACAAGAACTCTGAATGGAAATAATGGTGGAGCTCATATCCGTTCATTCGGATGCCGGATTTTCCACCTAAAAAATCAACGTTCGAATGCTCTTGAATGAGAAAAATCGATTTGCGCTCAGGGTCTCGCCGGATATCGAATCCGGCGCTGTTGATAAAATGACGCAAGATTTTATCTATAGATGGTTTGAAGCAAAAGCAAAACAGTGATTTTGAGTATGACGGCGCATTAAAACATTGGCGCGATGGTGTCAATTGTTTTGATTGTATCGGCGCTGTGGATTATAAATGACATTCTGAATTATCGTGAGATGTTTTTTGAAAGGAAGACGCCCCAATGAGACCAGATCATATTGCAGCCATTACCAGGCTTCGCGTTGAGGTCCTGGAAGCCTTCGGAAGGCCGGTAACTGCAAAGGAGATCGCCGAGGCCGAAGAACGATTGGGAGTAAAATTTCCCGACAGCTACCGCGATTTTTTAGCAGAATTCGGTTCCGGAGGGGTCGGTAAGGCTATTATCCTCGGTTTAAGCGAAGCCGAATTTGTTTATACCCCTTCGATCATTGAAGTTTCATCCCGGTTTCGTAAAGAATTACCGGAGTATGACCGGATGGTGGTTATCGGAATTGATGGCTCCGGGAACTCGGTGGGCTTTTTACCGGATAACCCTTGCATATTTACCCACGATCATGATTTCGGCGGCAGGTATGATTTGGCCACCGATTTTGACGATTATCTGGAGAAGGCGCTTTCCGGAAGGTTGGCAGCCGCATTTTAATAAAAATTCAAAGGAGAGCGATGGCAATATGAATTTCACTGAATATCTCACCCAAGGCGACCTGGATAATGTCAAAAAAATGATTGAAACCGGAACGGACATTGAAACAACCGATGAAGACGGCATGACTCCCCTGATGATCGCTGCAAGTAACGGCCATTTGACCCTCGTGAAATATTTACTTGAGAAGGGCGCTAGGCTTGAAGCCACCGATGGGCTGCAAATGACCCCCATCATGATCGCAGCTTGTTATGACCAGCTTGAGGTTGTGAAGTATCTGTTTGAAAAAAATGCGAATATTGAACGTAAAAATAAATACGGGCTCACTACAGCGATGCTGGCTGCTTATAATAATTGCCGGGATGTTCTGGAGTATCTGATTCAAAAGGGAGCCGATATCACAGCCAAAGATATTGACGGTTGGAATGCATTAATGCTGGCATCCAAAAAAGGCAATGGAGCAATCGTCGAATATTTAATTGGGCAAGGCGTCGATCTTGAAGAGGAAGATAACGAAGGAAACACCGCATTAATGCTGGCTATAGAGAAAGAGCAAACCGAAGTTGTTGAGTTGTTGATTGTCAAGGGTGCCAATACCGGCAAATTGGATATTTTTACAGCAAGCGCCAGTGGATTGCTGGGGCGGGTGCAACAGTTGGTCGCCGGAAAGATTAACCTCCAGGCTAAAAGCGATGAAGGTATGACTCCACTACTGCTGGCCGTGAGCAATGGCCGTTTGGAAACAGTAAAATTTTTATTGGATAACGGTTCCAATATGCGGGAGACCGATGATGATAGCGTGACTCCCCTGATGTTCGCCGTAACCAACGGCAATCTGGCAATGGCCCAGTATTTGGTGGAAAAAGGGGCGGATTTGGAAAGCTTTACCGCCGGCAGAGAAACTGCCCTGCGGCTGGCCGTGGATCGTTGGCAGATAGAGATATTGGAATACCTTATTGATCAAGGGGCCAATATCGATGCGCGGGATGATCAGAGGCGGACGGCTTTGATGTGCGCCGCAGCGGATGATAACTTGGATATTGTGCGTTGTTTGGTGGAAAACGGCGCGGATCTGGAGGCAACCGCAGAAAACGGTCAAACCGCATTAATGTTGGCGGCCGATGAGTGTCAAACGGATACCGTTCAATATTTGCTGGAAAAAGGGGCGGATATCGGGCAACTGGATATTATCCGGGCAAGTAAGGTCGGTTTGACTGAACGGGTCCGGCAACTGCTTGAGGCTGGAGTGGACCGGGAGACCCAAAACGATCAGGGAATGACTCCGTTAATACTGGCGGCAAAAAACGGCCATCTGGAGACTGTACAATACCTGGTGGAAAAGGGAGCCCACGTTGGCGCAGCCGATGTGAACGGGACGACTCCGTTAATCTTTGCTGCGAATAACGGCTATCCGGAGATTGTGAAATATTTGGTTGAAAAAGGCGCCGCTATCGAGAAAGCCGATAGTGAGGGAACTACCCCTATTGTATTTGCCATATTTAACCGGCAGTTGGAGATCGTCCAATTCCTGGTAGATAAAGGGGCATCCATTCAAACTCCCGATCATTTTGGAACGACTCCCTTAATGCAAGCGGCCCGTTTTGGCCATTTGGAGATTGCCCGCTACTTGATAGAAAATGGTGCTGACCTTAACGTACGGGATAGCGAAGGGGAAAATGCCCTGGATTATGCAACGGAATATGAACAGGATAAACTGGTGGATTATTTGCGAAGTAAAACGATTCAAAAGTAATCGGTATGGAGGCACCCATGGCTTACTACGATACGGATCAAATGCTGGATACCCTTGGCCGCGCTTATGAAGGCGAGGAGCAAGCTAGAGGGGTAATTCAAGAAATCACTCTCCCCTATGCGGTATCGGATGACTTTTCTATACTGATAATAGTCCAGGAGAAACACGCCACCACCGACGACCAAGGATTGGTGCAAACCCTCAATATGCCGCCCCGAGAGAACGGCAGCCGCAAGCAAGTGGCTGATTTTTACCATTGTGACCAGGAAAGTAAATCATGGAGTAGTTTCCCAATTCCCGACAGTTTTACAGTGCGGGAAATGAAATATTCCGGAGGCGTGTTCAGTTTCATCGCCGCTGACCGGCGAATTATCTCCGGGACAACCGGGCAGATCGGTAAAGCCACGCTGGAAAGTTCTTTTGCCGTAAACGGTGTGGCTGAAACTATAATTGAAAAGTGTTTCCTGAACATTCCCACGACTGTAGTAAATCCGCCGCAGCCCAAGAAGACTGTTGCCGAAAATCCGCCCATCCAGGATGGGATCATTGGTACGCTCACGTTTAATGAACAGCATCAATGGTTTGAAACGAAGTATCAGACTCAAGACAACGCTTTTGAGGTTTATATCGATATTGATAATCGGGCTGAAACATTAGAAATATTGCCGATAGTCCATACTGTGCTTAACCGGCTGGAAACTGTTGATAACACTATGCGGGATTTTGCCGCAGAGCAATTGTTGGAGGCGAAGAATGATAATTGGCGGGAAGAAGACGAACCGGAGTTAACGAAGGATGATTTTATGTCCCGGATGTCGATTGAGACCATTTCTTTTGATGAGGATGGCGAGTATGAGATTTGGTATGCCGATGGCGATCTATTTTGGGGGCATAGCATTACTGTATCCGTTGATCGGAAAGGCCAACCGGTGCGGACGGATATTCATGGATGAAAGGGGCGGTTACGGTGAGTATCTCAATTTATTACACTGCCAGACGGGACCGGAAACTCAGTAACCAAGAACAGGAAGAGATTGATCGCTTGATCTCCAGGTATTCGGATGAATTCAATCAAATGACAAGCCAAAACCGGTCCGAAGCGGGATATAACGGAGAAGCTTTCTGTGTTTATGATTCTGAAGATCCGACTGAACCTGATGTTATTTTTGAAGGTGCCACCAAATTACCGGATGGTTTCCAGGAAGCGTTATGGGAGGCAGTACAGCATTGGACAACCTTGCTTTCGCAGATTCGGCGCGTTATACCCGATGCAAAGTGGCATGTACATGTCCATGATCATGATTTGATCTGGGATGAGCAGCTTTTGGAATACGATTTGACCCGGTAGAATAAAGGCTCTCCTATTCAAAAGGTTTAAGGGATTGATTGGAAAGAGGGATGGGAATGGAAAGACCAGGATATGTCTCATTATGGTTGGGAAACTGCTCTACTTATGAGGAACTCGATAGTTATCTATCAGGAAACTATACCGATGATGGAGATTATATCAAATCCAGTTTTGAAAAGGATTTTCAGATTAACTGGTTTGATGAGGATTTTCGGGAAGCTTTTTGTAGGGATTTTACTGCCCATGATTTTGAACAACTGTTGGCCGGTTGTTCCTATGCGAAATCAGTGATACCGGGGTTTGACAAGCACTTTCAGCTAGGTTCAATTGAAAATTTTAATGCTGGTTTATTACTCTATGATTTTATGTATAGTGGTCAAGTTCGAGAAATAACGGCAAAAGGTATCTATCTGAAATACATCGGAGCAGTGGAGTATAACGAAGATGAGTAATTTCCTTTGAATCGATGATGTCGGCCGGCCAACCGCCCGCGGGACGGCTATCGCGAAAGAGTTTTGGAGGTGGAGAAGATGAATCTGTTCGAAGAAATAAAGAATATTGGAAAAAGGCCGGTTATTGCGCAAATCGGCGGTTTTAGACCTGAAGACGGTTTGAAGAGTTGGTTCGGGGGAAACTTTGTTTTAAAAAAAGATATGAATTGGCCTGGCGATGATGATGGATTTATGGTGCCGGTCATCCAAATCATGGTTGATGAAGTCCCCAACGGAAAAGCTTATTTTGGGGATACCAAGTTGATTCAAGTCTTTCTTAACGCAAAAGAACTACCGTCAAGCCCTGCCAAAAGCGGTGACGGCTGGCGGCTGCTTGAATATAAATCCACTGCAGATATGGATGTGGTGGAAACTCCGAAAGGATCTCAAATCTATAAACCGTTTCAAATCAAATGGAGTATATCGGAGAAACCGGACTATCCATGTTGGGAAGAGTCTTGGAATTACTTTGATATGACAGAGATTAATGAGTCCGAGGAACTTAGTGATCGGTTTTTTGAAGAGTTTGAGCGACATTATCGTACTAAAATAGGCGGTTATGCATCTTTTATTCAGTCGCCTTGCGGGAATTATGAATACGTTTTTCAAATATCTTCCGAAGAAAAGCCCGGATTCATGGTTGGAGACAACGGCAATCTTTATATTTTGAAATCAAAAGCGGATAACCAATGGTATTTGCATTGGGATTGTTATTGATGATGGGATCGCCGACATGAGATTCAATGGGTAATAGGAGTTGGTGATGGTGATCAAATTTCGTTGCAATAAAAATACCGCAACCCATATCGGTGAGCTAAACATCAATGATGTCGAAAGTACCGAATCATACGCCTTTGCCATTGAAGCGCTCCTTCATGAATATCTTCCTCATGTGCTCAATAACCAGGAAGGTTTTTATACTCATGAAATCATCATCTGTTTTCATGATGGCCGGATTCCGGATGGCTTTTTTTGGGAAAAAGCTATTTTTCAATATGGTTTGTTGGATTTGGCTATCCAATATTTATCCGGGCTGATCCAAATCGCAAAACAGGGTAAGCCGGTTTGGCTGGACGAGGAGAATCCCGCTGCCCGAAATGTGGCTTAAAATCTAGCCCTCTACTCGAAAGAGTACGTACCAAGATATAGGGAGTATCTGGAATGGCACGACATGGATCACGAAGTGAATGAATATCAGGATATCGAGGAAATCATAGCTGAATACGGATGGTGCGAGGAAACTCTTGAGTTGACCGCTTTACGGGCCGGCATAGCTTGCGGACAGAAAGGGATAGAACAATTTGAAAAATTGGCTACGGAAAAGAAATTGAAAGAGTTCCTTTGCAACCACGGGCTTATGGATTACTTCATTTTTCAGTTATTTTTACAAAAATATCTGCAGCATTACAAAAATGAAAAGAAGCGCTCTCCCGGCTGGTTTTGGCCGTTGGAATATACATTGGATTCATTATCCGATCTTTTGGAAGTATTGGTTGAACAAGAGGAAGAAAAGGCCGAGCGGTACGAGAAAGCTAAAGCGATAGCTGAAGAATATTACCGGGCGAA
>JAEZKW010000237.1 GCA_023415375.1 Bacillota bacterium | reverse complement strand
TTGTTTTTATGGATTGCTCAATAATATCGATATGTGTATGGTCTCCATGGGCATTTAAAACAAAAACATACTTGAAACCCCATGAATTTAAAGAAGTAAAAATATCGACTAACATCGCTTTAAATGTTTCCGGCCTGACTGAAAACGTGCCAGGGTATTTCTTGACATCATTACTGATTCCCCAATAATATGGAGGTGCAATAATCGAATTGATCCCCTTTTGTTGTAATTTTTGTTTGAGAAATTTAGAAAACAAATATGAACAATAAACATCCGGGCTTAAATCCATATGAGGGCCGTGTTCTTCAATAACACCTACGGGAAATAAGACGATATCACCCTTTTCCGCCGACTCTTTAACCTGTACCCAAGTCATTTCAACCATTGTATCTTCAAAAATTGATAAGTTCGGTTGAGCTCCAAATTTTAATTCTTTTGTATTCATCATTTCCACCTCATTCATATTTTTATTTTTTCAAACATACCTTTTGGCTACAAGAATCGCTCCACTACCGGTTGATTTAATGTTTTTATGGAATACCTTTACTTCATCAAACCCTGCCTTGAAAAGCAGTTCCTTCTGAATATCCACTGTAAATGGAATATCGAGATGATAATATCCACTCATTTGAACAGGTAAATCTTTAATCGCAGATGATTTCAAGCTGAGTAAAATGACCTTGATAATGTTCTGCCAATAATGCAAGCATTTTCTCCGACAGATCAATACAAGCAACTTGAGCATTTGGTATCCGCTCAAATATATATTGAAGCTCAAGTCCAGTTCCGCTGCCGAGGTCAAGTATCTTTAATGATTGGTCAGTCTGAGGGAGGGGCTGAACCGCACGTTGGTAGGTTTTATAGTCGTGCCCAATCTCATTCATATGCGCTTCATAGCCGTTAGCGCGCTGGTTAAAAAACTCTCCCATTTCCTCAATTTCTTCAATTAATTTCCCCACGTCTCATCTCTCCTTTAATTGTTTTGGTTGCCTACTACAAACAAAAAAGCTGTAAATGAATAGCTTAAGCCATTCACCTACAGCCCGTTTGTTAATAAACACTTATCTCTGGACGTACAAAGGAAAAAAATAGATGTGCCGAAAAGCACAGCTTGCCTTAATCCTTTAAATGAGCCAAAATAAGCGCTCTATAATCAAAATCATAGGATACGAGGTTGTAAGCATAGCTATTCTTAACGTTTCAACTTTCGGAACGCATACCAAATAAACCTATAAACAGGTTTTAGTTTGCTTATCCCGAAACATTTTAGTTGAAAGTTAAGCGTTAGCCGGCATTATGTTCCCTCGCTTCAATTAAAGTCAGATTTATCATACCATGAGTTCCATTGGTAGACAATAGTAAAAAAGGAATTTCTAACTTTTTATAGAATTTTTTAAACTATGTTTCAAATTCGAGGAGGAATCCTATGAAAAATGCTAAGTTATTATTTCTTTTATTATTACCTATCCTATTGATTGGTTGCATCAACTATTCCGAAGAAACTTGGATAAATAGCGACGGATCCGGTAAGATAATCATGGAAATCAGCACCTCCGAACAATTTGCAGCTTTGATGTCAGGGCAAAGTAACAGCGATCCCTTCTCCCAAAAAGAATTAGGGCAACCATTTAAAGGAGTCAAAGGAATCAAATTAAAAAATATAAAAACATATCATAAAAATGGTGATGTCATCGCGGCTATAAATTTTGAATTTAGTTCGTTGGATGCATTCAATCATATTAAAAACGGCAGTAGCTCCCCTGGATTTTTAGGTCAAATCCATTTTTCCAAAGATAATAAAGGCCGGCTCATTTTTACTCGAACGATTGACAAAATGGAGCTATCCCAAGGAAAAGAAACCAATGAAACGGATTCCAATAATTTCACCGGGGATATGTCCGCTGCGTTGTTATCCGGTTACAACTGGAAATATAAGGTTCATTTCCCCGCCAAAGTACTCGGCGCCAATACGACCCATGATAATATTGATGCCCAAACCAATACGGTCACCTGGAATATTCCTCTTTCGGACATTGTCAAAAGCCCTCAAACCATGACCGCGACCATAGAGGCGCCTTTACCCTGGTTAACAATTCTGATGATTGTGTCAGGGTTACTCATTATCATTGGTGTAGTGTTTGCTGTTTTAAAATTTGCAAAAAAACCTGAGACCATCTGAAATCCAGGCAATCCTAATATCAAAGGCTGTGAGCCTAAAACTCACAGCCTACTCCATATTTTCCGCAATAACAAATTCTTTTCTATCCAAATGTGACATTTGTCCTTTTTTAAATATCACCCTTCGGTTATACTTGATTTATCTACAAGGCCCAAATTTACATATGAACGCCTTTTCCACGATAGGATGCCTATGGGAAGGTGAAACAATGGCAATCATTCCAAACCAGGAGCTATTAAAATTCTATATTAAAAAGTTCTCATTGGATAAAATATTTGAATCGGATCTGAGCAGCCACATGTCTTTGCATTATTGCCCAAAAGGGGAGCTGATCTGTGAAAGTTCAACCCGGATACAGTCCTTATATTTTTTGGTCTCGGGAAAATTAAAAACATTTACTCTCATGGACAATGGAAAATCCCTTTTGCTGAGGTTTTCTAAACCCTTGGGCGTGATTGGCGAGGTGGAATTTGTAAATCAACTCCCGGTAAGCTGCCATGTTGAAGCCCAAATTGATTCTTATCTCATCGGGATCCCGTTTTCAGATTTAACACAATATGCTTACAACGATCCGACATTTTTACGCTTTATCATTTCTCACTTGAGCCATAAACTTTATACTGCAGCAAACGCGGCTTCACTTAATCAATTATATCCGCTTGAAAACCGTTTTGCCAGTTACCTACTGTCTATCAACACCGATGAAAATGACGAGACACGAATCGAAGAAATAAAAGCCGACAAATTAACAGAGATTGCTATGTTGCTTGGAACGAGCTACCGGCATTTAAATCGGGTCATCCGGCAATTTCGCCAGGAAGGAATTATTTCTCAAGATAAGGGTTCCTTTAAAGTTTTAGATCTTGCCAAGTTAAGGATATTGGCAAAAGAAAATGTCTACGAATAGTCAAGGAGAGGTGCCCATTAATGAAAGGAATATTATTTGCCGCTCTAGGTGGAGTTTTTGTTTGTCTTCAGAGTGTCTTAACTTCCAGAATCAGTTCAAAAATCGGTTTGTGGGAGACTAACATTCTGGTCCACATCGTAGGGTTAATCTTTACTTTAATTTTCCTTTTTTTGTGGGGTGACGGCGGTTTTACAAAATTAAAACTGGTAAATCCTTTCTATTTACCGGGTTTATGTTTGGGGGCATTCATTGTATTTTGTGTCATGAAAGGCATTATCGGTCTTGGGCCGACCCTCGCCACCGCTATCGCCCTGATTACTCAGCTGTCACTGGCCGCAGTGATTGATTGGGGTGGCTATTTTGGAACAGCGCCGGTTCAATTTCATTTTACAAAACCGCTGGGACTTGGCATCATGATCACCGGAATCATTGTTTTCAAAATGAAAGACTTCTAAGATAAGATAATGATTAATATTGAAAATAATTATTCTTTAACTACCGGTTTTAACCGGTAGGACTTTTCCAAGCCGCGGATTAAAATCCACGGCATCCATCGGTAGGTCTGTTTTTATTATTTATTTCAACCTAAATAAGTTCAAAATTCCTGCTGATAAGTCTTCATTTTACTTCTTCCACGCAAGAATCCCAATCCATTCCCCGTCTCCCGAAAAAGCAGTCCCGGTTAAGTCATTCCATACATGCTTCACTTCAAATCCGGCAGATTGTAATACAGGTTGAATGGATTCTAATGAATAATCATGAAACCAATTGCGGTATACTTTACAGTCGTGCTCATCAATAACAATATACTGATCCAACCAGGTATCCGCTTCCGGGTAATTAAAGCCTTCCTCCAAAACCAAATGCTTTCCCGGCCGCCAGAATCCGCTATTACTAACATGCCATTGATTTTTAAGCCCGACTTGCTTTCGCAGTGTTTTGGTAGATACATCAAAGATAAACAACCCATCCGGTTTGAGAGCCTTGTATATCTTTTTCAACAGCAAATCCCGCTTTTGATCCGGAAATACGCATAGCTCTCCATATACTTGCAAGATAGTATCAAACTCTTCCCGATAATTCATTTCAAAAAAGTTCATGCATAAATACTCAATTTTCAGCCCTGCCTCTTTGGCCCGTTCTGTCGCATAATTGAGCGATCGCTGTGAAATATCCAGACCAACAACCTTCATACCGGCTTGACTTAACTTCTCCGCATACAATCCCGGTCCACATCCCAGATCAAGCACTTTAAACCCGGATCTCAAAATCCCGGAGGAAAGCCAATATTCAACAGTCTTATCAATAATTCTAGGCTTGCGGCTAGCTGCGTCATGAGAAGGATCCAGATGAGCTTCGAGCATACTCTGGGAGATATAAGGATCATCCCAGAAATTCGGCTCTCCGGGTTCGAAGAGCGGTGGTTTTGAACTCGATTTCCGTAAATTATCAAGCAATTCTTTCATAGTCCCACCTCCTAAAACTCAACATTCAGAAGTCTTGTCTTTGTGACATTCCCTGCACCCTTCCAATGTCCTTTTGCTATTATGAAGGTATAAAAAATAGCTTGTGCTGCGTTTTCCCATTATCATAATACAACAGAGAAATGCCTGTGTTCAAGCTAACAAATGATTATAGCTATTTTTTCGTAAAATGATTATCAAATAAGTACTTTTTTAACCACGAAAAGCACGAAACACACGAAATTAAAAGCATAAATGCGTTGAATAACCACTAATAAAGCCAACGATTTATTAAAGAATTCGCCCTATGGCAAAAAGCAATGCCGACTCTATAGTAGAGCCCCCGATTGGATAATTATAAAAATTTATGATATAGTAAATATATTCCGATTTATCGCTAAAATAATTACCGTATTGAATTTCCGCAGTATTTAAGACAGATATAACCGGGAGAGAAAAATGAAGTATCAAGTTAAGGAGACCAACCCTTGTGCGGCAGGGAAAGAAACATATACTTACGGTGATTACGAAACCTGGCCCGAAGATCAACGATGGGAATTGATCGATGGTATACCTTATGACATGACTCCCGCTCCTTCGCCCAGGCACCAGGGAAATTTTGGGCGCTTTATATCTCCAGTTTGCCGCATACTTGAAAGGGAAACCTTGCCGGTTATATCTGGCCCCTTTTGATGTCAGATTACCAGAGGGTCAGGAAGAAGACACCAAAATTAAGACAGTGGTCCAACCGGATTTAACTGTGATTTGCGATCGGGCTAAACTGGACAATAAAGGCTGTAAAGGCGCTCCGGATCTGGCAATTGAGATCACTTCGCCTCATACTGCCGCCAAGGATGCTAAGGTAAAATTAGGATTATATGAAAAGGTGGGAATTAGAGAATTTTGGCTAGTACACCCTTTGGATGCTATTGTAATGGTATTTACCCTCGATAATAATGGAAAGTATGGTAAACCGGATGTATTTACAACAGCCAACCAAGTTCCGGTGGGGATATTTTCCGGGGAATTGTCGGTAGATTTGGCCCAAATCTTCGAAATGGATTAACGCCTACGAAATTTGTAATTGTTAGACTTCTGTCTAAGAGAGACCTTATCCCTTAACTATTCATTACCCATAACGTTTCCAGGAAATTGAAGTCAATCTCCGCCGCGGGTTAAAACCACACGGCTAGGTATATAAAAAACATTCTAAATCCCCTCCGGGATCGGCTAATCTTTGCTATTCATATTGTTTCGAAGCTTCACGGAGCCCGGTAAATCCGGGCTTTAGAACGCTTTTTGCACTTAGCCGTGGGTTTTAACCGCTTGGAACCCGCGGCGGACAGAATCGGCTACAAAGCATTTATACATTCAGTCTTACCACATTCATTTTCCAAAGATATGGGTAATGAATAGATCCCTTAAAGGGTACCAGTAAATTCTTTGCAGGTATAGTAATTGGCTCCGTAGCATGGTAGTTATCCTTTTAAAGGACAAAGGATTGCCTTTAGGCTATAAAAACATCTTATAACAAAGTAGCAATATATATCCCTAAAATTAAGGGGTAGCAGACCGCTACCCCAATCTTCATTGATCTTATTTTTTTATTACCGGAATCCACAACTCTGAACGATAGTTTTCATCAATGTCATGTTCAAATATTTCAATACGGATGCAACCCATACCTTTTTAATCCCAAAGACTCGTCCAACCCGAACATCAGATTCATATTCTGTACCGCAACATGGGCCCCGCCCTTGCCGATGCTGTCAAGCACACTAAATACGACGATTCTGCCTCTTTTTTCATCTACATCCAGACCGATATGACAAAAATTGGTCCCCGAAACTGCGGCCACCCAAGGATAAGGTACATATTGCCAAGATACTCCCTGTTCTTTCGGCGTATCGAGGATCTTTATAAACGATTCACCTTGATAAAATTCTTTATATAAATCAAGCAGTTCCTCCCTGCTGGGATGGGTTTTAGGAAAACAATGGCAAATATCCAATATTCCCCGGGTAATAGGTACATAGGTGGTGGTAAAATGCGCCAAAACTTCAGTTTTACTTAAAAGACCCAGTTCCTGTTCGATTTCATATGTATGTCGATGATCCACGACGTTATAAGGTAGCAGGTTATTACCGATCTCCGGGTGATGCAGCGCCCGATCAGTCTCAGCACCGGCTCCGGCAGTTCCTGAAAGGCCGTCAATGACTATTTTACCGGTATCAATCAATCCATATTTAATAAGCGGCGCCAGCCCCAAAATCGCCGCAGAAGAGAAACACCCCGGATTGGCAATGACCCTAGCATTCCTTATAGATTCCCTATGGAGCTCAGGTATTCCATATACCGCTTCTTCAGCTATCCTCCAATCCCCATGTTCCCTGCCGTATACTCGTTCCCAATCATTCCGGTTATGCAGCCGGAAATCGGCTCCCAAATCGATAACCTTGGTCCCTTTATCCAAAAGCTCTCGCGCCTGTTTCATAATCTGGCCTGTGGGGAGCGCCGCAAAGACCACATCACAAGGTGTAACTTGTTCGGGCTTGATAAATCGCAATCCGGAACCAATCAAATTACGGTGAAAATATTCCAATTCCTTTTCACCCCGGCTGGTGATCCAAGCAATTTCCACCTC
>JAEZKW010000144.1 GCA_023415375.1 Bacillota bacterium | reverse complement strand
CCCGTGCAATTTTTTGATTCTGGATGAACCGGCAAACCATCTGGATGTTCCTGCCAAAGAAGCGCTTCAAGATGCTTTAATACATTTTGGCGGCACTGTGCTGTTGGTATCTCATGAAGAAGCATTTCATCGTTCGTGGGCAAATCGGGTAATAAATATAGAAAAAACACAATTGTAGTAATAAGCTTGACTCCATGAAAACTTTCAAATACAACAATTAGAGCAGGAGTATGAAAACTATTATGGAATAAAATGGATATGAACCGCGGCTGCGGGTGTATTAAATACTTTTTTAGTTACTTGAGGGGCAAAATGCTATTTATGCATATAAGGGAGGATAAAGATGATTCCAAAAGACTTGAAACAATATGCGAATTTTTTCCAGGAATATACTGAATTAAGAGCGCAAGAGAATAAAAGTAATCAAATAGCGATTATAAATGGAGATATTAATACCAATATCAAGCAAATTAAAAGCGGTATTTCGGCCCGGGTCAATAAAAATGGCTATTGGGGATTTGCTTCGAATCCCTTGCTTACTGAGAATGAAATCCAAAATGTCATTGAGAGGGCAACCGGAAATGCGCTTTTTTTAAGCAGTAAAGGAAAGAAAAAAGATATTAGGCTCCCTGTTAGGAATGGCAATCTTCGGAATGATTTTTCAACTCAAAATTCTTTGAAACCCCAAAGTGAAATCATTGAATTTCTGATGAAGTTGGACGAATACATCAAAACCAATTGCAAAGATCTTTCTTCCAGAAGTATTGCACTGCAAACCCTTGATATGGAAAAGTCGCTTTTGACTTCTGAAGGGTCAACCTCTTATTCTCTAATCCCAAGATCTATAATCTACATTAACATGACAATTACGAAAGATGGCGCACCAATTGAACTTCGGGACAATTTTGGGGGTTTTGGCCAGTTTGAGGATGTTTTTAAATTCCCTAAAGGATTGTTTAAAGGAATCGATGAGCAATATACCCATCTTCAAGCGAAAGCCAATGGGATTTATGCCAAAGCCGGAATCCAAGAAGTGATTTTGGATGCCAATATCACGGGTGTTCTAGCGCACGAGGCCATCGGACATACCACGGAAGCCGATCTGGTTCTCGGGGGTTCGGTGGCCGGAGATCTTCTAAACAAATCAGTTGCCAGTGAACTGATCACCTTGGTTGACTTTGCCAACACCGCTTTCGGCAAGCTATGCCCGGTGCCGGTATTTATGGATGATGAAGGGACTAAGGCCGAAGATTGTGTCATTATCAAAGCGGGCGTATTAAAACGATTCATGCATAATAAGGAATCGGCCGCAATCTTTGGGCATGAATTAACCGGAAATGCCAGAGCGTACGAGTTTAGTGATGAGCCATTGATCCGGATGCGCAATACCGCGATTCTACCTGGCAAGAGCAAATTAGACGAAATGATCGCCTCCATTGACGATGGCTATTATCTGATGAAGTCCAATAACGGGCAAGCCGATTCGACCAGTGAATTTATGTTCGGAATTGTTCAAGGATATGAAATAAAAAATGGTAAAATCGGTAAAGCGATAAGAGACATGACTATTAGCGGAGTCGCCGTAGACGTACTGAAATCGGTTACCATGGTTTCGGATAATTTAATATGGACCTGTTGGGGAATGTGCGGGAAAAAGCAGTGGATTCCGGTAGGGATGGGTGGTCCGGCCATCAAATGTAAGGTGAATATAGGAGGGAAATGATGAACAGTCGGGACACGGCAAAACATACACTGGATCGTTTACTGAGAAATGGTGTAGACAAGGCGCAATGTCAAATAGCCCAATGGGAAATCCATGAACTCAATGTTGAGACCGGGAATCTAAACCTTCTCCGTACAACATTTAACACTGAATTGGATTTGTTTGGTTTGATGAATGATCGAAAAGGCTCAACGACGATCAATAAGACCGATCCGGACTCCATTGAGGAAGGTGTTAGGGAAGTTATGGAGCTGGCGGGTTCTGCAAAACCGGATCCAGCTAACGATATAGCGGGCTTCCAACCGCCGAAAGATTTTACGAGCGGCCCTCAGCAAGGGGATCCGGAACGAATGGTTGAACGGTTACAGGAGTTCCTGAATTTTGCCCAACAGACCTACCCGAAGACCATTTTAAAAGAGGGAATTTTAAGTTTCGTTCGAATTGAAAAAGTATTTGTCAATTCAAACGGGGTTGAGTTAAGCTCCAAGAATGGTCTTTATTATGTAAGCATGGATTTTACGAGTAAGGATGGGGATAATGTATCCTCTATGAATTTTGCTGTGTGTCAATTTAAGAATTTGAATTCTCCCATGAAAGACATGGGAGGAGTTGATCGGTTATTACACCAGTCATCCCAACAATTACATGCGGGTAAGATACCTCAAAAATTTACGGGATCTTTAATTATTACTCCGGAATGCTTAAGGAATTTCATTAGATATTTCGCCCAGTATATATCCAATCAGTCCATAATCACCGGAGATTCCGTATTTAAAGATAAGCTGGATCAGAAAATTGCCGACAACCGGTTAACCCTTCGCTCCAAACCAATCTCACCCGAGTTGGTGGAGTCTTATTTCTTTACTGATGATGGCTTTGAAGCGAAAGATAGTACGATTATTGAAAATGGCATTTTAAAATCATTTTTACTAGACCTTTATGGTTCCAATAAAACAGGTTTCCCGAAAGCTGAAAATATGGGGGATTGTTATATTATCGAACCTGGTGACATGGCTTTAGAAGAAATGATTCAATCAACCCCCCGTGGGGTCTTGCTTTGCCGTTTTTCAGGCGGCAATCCCAGTCAAAATGGGGATTTTAGCGGAGTAGCCAAAAACAGCTTTTATATTGAGAATGGGAAAATTCAATATCCGATCAATGAAACGATGGTATCCGGAAACATTGTTCAAATGCTGAATAATATTGATCAAATCTCTAAAGAACGAAATAATGATGGTTTTGAATGTCTACCTTGGATTAAATTTAACGGCATTACAATCTCGGGGAAGTAATTTAGTAATAGTCAATTTAAAATCGAGATTTGAAAGTTTTCGAGGCTCGATTGTTTGTATAAGAAAAAAGGCTGTTGCAAAAGTACTTTAAAATCAATGAAATATACAATATATCATGTCATTGATATATTGTATATCTCTATCGATAAATTCTCTTTTGCGACAGCCCCTTCAAAAGAGCTTAGCAATAAAGAAGATAGAAAAAAACGATTGGTTTTTAAGATATATAGAAGCTAAGGGGAAAAAAGGTTGACAAAGATCGATTACGAGTGTAATATTTAGTTTGAATTACAATTGTAATCAATATCTTGCTTTCACCTTTTGGCCGGAAGGGGAAGCAAAAGGAGAGTAATTAATGAAGAAATTCTTATTGATCTTAATGATTAGTTTACTATGCGGGTTGTCGGTTTACGCGGATAGTAGTACCAATAAGGTCGAACTAACGAAAATCAGCGATCAGATTTGGGTACATACCAGTTATTCTAATTATATGGGGAATTTAATACCTTCCTATGGATTATTGGCAACAACCAATGCCGGGATTGTTTTGGTGGATACTCCCTGGACCAATGATCAGACCAAAGAACTACTAAAGATGGTAAAAGATAAATTTAATAAACCCATTCAGTTAGCTATTTTTACGCATTGGCATGGTGATCGGATCGGCGGTATCGATACATTGACCGCCGAACATATTGAGACGGCTAGTACAGCCGTAACTGCCGAATTGGCAGTAAAGGCGGGCTTTCAAAAACCCCAAACGATGATTGACCCTAAAGTTGAAGTTATAAAGGTCGGGGATCTGTCGTTTGAAACCTATTTTCCCGGTCCAGGACATACCATGGACAATATTGTGGTTTATTTCCCCCAAACAAGAGTGTTATATGGCGGATGTTTGGTTAAACCGATGAACTCGCCGAACTTAGGAAATACTGCTGATGGTGACGTGACTCAATACCCCCATACGATTCGGGAAGTTATGAGACGTTATCCGAAAGCCAAGATAGTTATCACCAACCATGGCACGAACCCCTGGGGTGATTTCGGACTCCTTCAACATACGTTACAGTTAGCGGAAAAACAATCAGCAGGATCTCACTAAAATTGGTATGGCGGCTTTTTTTGGATAAAGCCGCCATAATTTGTGATATAGTAATGGTAAGAGATGAATTAAGGATCAAGGGTCAGAAAGCTGAGGATAAATATATATGAACGATTTGCCACGGATTTCCGAAGCCGAATGGGAAGTCATGAAAATATTCTGGGAGTCCACGCCGATTACGGCCAATGAAATGATTGAAAAACTCAAAGGGCATGTCAGTTGGCAACCGAAGACAGTTAAAACTTTAATCAGCCGGCTGTTAAAGAAACAGGCGATTGCCTTTGAAAAGGATGACCGGGTTTATCGGTATTACCCCCTCGTCAGCAAAGAAGATTGTATCCGGGAAGAGAATTACTCCTTTTTGAAACGCGTTTACAATGGTGAGTTGAATGTCATGCTAACTAGTTTTTTAAGTTCTCGGCAACTTTCAGAAAAAGACATTGAAGAGCTTAAACAGATATTGGATAGGGCAAAAAAATGATTGAAAGAGAGTTCGTTAACCTAATGTGGATGGATTCCTTTTTTCAGTGGTTGCTGATATCATCGTTGATGGGATGCGTTTTAACACTGGTTATTTTGTTCGTTAAATTCATATTCGGCCGCCGGATGAGCGCGGGATGGCATTATGGCTTATGGTTGTTTTTAATCGTTAAATTGCTGGTACCGTTTGGTCCCGCGAGTTCATTGAGTGTGTTTACGGTACTGAACTGTCTTTCCGGGAAAATCCCGGCTGTAGCATTTGTTCCAGCCGATACAGTGGAAAAAGTGCATTACTATTTTTATTCATCCTTTCATCGGAACATGGCCGACTCAGCAATGGACTATTCCATTTCCGTAAGTAAAAATCCGCGTTTTATTTTACTCTTTTTGATTTGGCTTGCCGGTGCCACGCTATTCAGCGTATATCTAATATTGCAGAATCGAAAAACAGTTAAGTTATTAAAAAATAAAGAACTTGTCAGTGATGAACCTGTTTTGCAGTTGTTTGAAAGCTGCAAAAAAATGGTGGGAATAAGAGGGAAGATTCAATTATTATATACGGATCAAATTCGAATACCAGTATTATATGGAGTCGTTGCACCAAGTTTGCTATTACCCAGAAAAATTTCCAAACAGATCTCTTTAGAACAGTTAAAGTATATCATCCTCCACGAATTAGCTCACCATAAACGAAAAGACCCTTACCTGAATTTGGGAATGTGTATCCTTGAAATCATGCATTGGTTTAATCCGGTTATTGCCTTTGCTTTTTATCAAATGCGCCGGGAACTTGAGGCGGCAACCGATTCGTTGGCCCTTTCTTACTTAAGAGATACAGAATACCGAAACTATGGCGATACGATTATTCTATTTTTAAGCAATATGAGTTCGCCTAAGACAATAGCTTTAGGATTTTTGGATAATAAAACAAGCATTAAAAGAAGGATTTCCAATATTGCATTTTATCATCGAAACTCTTCCCATCAACGGTTGCTGGGCGCTATTTTAGCAATTGGGGTCGGATGTTTTGTATTGACTAGCGCGAGCGGGTTGCCACAAACTGACTATTACGCGAAGCCCGTTTCAAATATAAAGAAGGCAGATTTAAGTGAATATTTTCAGGGCTATCAGGGAAGTTTTGTACTTTTAGCCCAAGACCAAAACAAATTTACTATTTATAATGAAAACAAAGCTCGGGAACGGGTTTCTCCGGATTCCACCTATAAAATCTATTCTGCTTTAATGGGCTTGGAAAATAAGGTACTTCAAGATGCCGATACTGAGTTAAAATGGGATAAAACGATTTATCCGTTTGATGTCTGGAATCACAATCATAGCTTACGATCGGCGATGGCATATTCGGTGAATTGGTACTTTGAACAAGTCAACCAGCGAATTGGTAAAGCTAAAATACAATTAGGTTTGAGACGAATAGATTATGGAAATACTGATATTTCTGGTGGTGTTAAAGACTTCTGGGCTGAATCCTCTCTCAAAATTTCCCCAATCGAACAAGTCATCGAATTAAAAAAGCTGGATACTTATGAACTCCCCTTTTCCCATCGGAGTATCGATGTGGTTAAGGATATAATTCGTATTCCCCAACAAAATAATGGGGCCTTATCTGGAAAAACGGGAACAGGAACCATTAATCATCATAATATTAGAGGCTGGTTTGTCGGTTATGAGGGAAAAGCGGAACATCGATATTATTTTGCCACCTATATTCAAGGTAGTGAGCATGCCGACGGAAAAAAGGCTAGGGAAATTACTTTGAAAATACTTAAGAACGAGAACCTTTACTAAAATTGATTGACCCATGGGGAAATTTAAATAAAACTTCGTTGTGTTGGTTGTAGGCGCAAGGTATAATTCTACTTTTCTGTAGGATTTGGTGCGGACAACAAGGTGGAACGGCGGTAAGGATTCAGAGCATTTATGAAGGCTTTCTAAAAAATTCTTAGAAAATTTTTAACAAAATATTGACCTTGTGACTTATCAATATTATAATGTTATTGTAATATTATTCCAATTTAATAATAATTTGGTAATGCATCCGCGATTGCAACTTTGGTGTTTGCTACAAAAAGCCTCGGTTTTAAATCTATTACTGATTGCCCAAACTTTGGGCTCGATCAATTTAGTACACATCCTAAAGATACTGTCTCAAAAGTATTCTAATTTTATCCAACCACTGAAAATAAAGTAAGTCGAATTAAAGCCTATAATTATTTTCATCATTTTTAATCATTGGCTTCTTTACGATTGGTTACTTAAACGTAACAGTTTTAATAAATTAACAAACGTTTGCGGTATTTGACAGATGAAAATGATTATACAGCTGAGGCCAGTCGACGCTCGATTCGCCGTGATCAAGCTTGGCCAATATTACTCATTGGCTTTATCTTACAATTGGGTATTTTAATCGTAAAAATTTTTAGCTTATATCACAAACGTTTGTGATAATTTGCAAATGGAAATGATATAGGATATTTCCTGCGGCACTCACAAATAAGGAAAGGAGGTAATGTATCTTGCCATCCATATTGCCGGTCCTAACTTAAGAAAGGGTTAAAAATTAAGTTTTCCGGGAACATTCTCGGAAAAGGAGGTGATGAGGGCCAATGAAAAAGAGATATGATGATACAGGATAGGGATTGCTAGACTAAGAAAATGCCAGATACGGACATTAAATAAGAGTGAATAGGAGGTACGAAAAATGAAACAAAAAATAATAATGTTTTTTTTGGCAATGCTAATGTGTGTCACGTTTGCAATTCCTGTTATTAACGTAAAGGCAGCGACGATCACCACCAATCAAACCGGCACCGATGGCTTATGGTATTCATTTTGGACCAACGGCGGCGGGTCAGTATCCATGAATTTAAACGGTGGAGGCAATTATAGTGTTAACTGGAGCAATTGCGGGGATTTTACTTGCGGTAAAGGCTGGCAAACCGGGTCAGGTCATACTATAAGCTACAATGCCGGAGTCTACCAAAATAGTGGCGGCGGATGTTTGGCTCTTTATGGGTGGACGACCAACCCACTGGTAGAATATTACATCTGTGAGTCGTGGAACGGTATTACTTCTAACGCTACACAGGTGGGTACAGTTACCACTGATGGAGGTACTTACACCATATATAAGCATCAGCAAGTAAACCAACCTTCTATTCAAGGCACTGCAACTTTTTGGCAGTACATAAGTGTCAGGAATCAACAAAGAACAAGCGGAACCATAACGATTCAAAATCACATTAACGCATGGAAAAATCTTGGATTGAATCTGGGCAGTATGAATTATCAGATAATGTTAACAGAGGGATGGAATGGCAGCGGCCAATCTAACGTGACAGTATGGGAAGGCGACAGCGGTTCCTCTGGCGGAGAGAATCCGCCTGCCGGCAGCCCGAGCGGCGAATGTGAAAACATGTCTCTGAGCGGCCAATACGCTGGCAAGATTAGCACTCCGTTTAATGGTGTGGCTCTCTATGCTAATAATGACGCCGCTTCAGCAACCTATACATTCAGCGGCCAAACCAGTATCACCCTTTACGGAGCGAGCAATAATTCCAGTACTGCCCAAGTCTCTTTGTACATTGGCAGCAGCAAAGTGGGCACGTTCTCTTTCACCGGCACATCGGAGACTGCCTCCACGGTAAGTTTCAATGCCAGCGGTTCGCAAACGTTCAAGTTTGTTGTGGAAAACGACACCGGCGCTTGGGATGCGTATATTGATCGTTACACCATAAGCAATGGCGGTACCGGAAATCAGCCTCCGGACAACCCCCCCTCTTCTGGAGGTACGACCATTCAATGCGAGGATATGACCAAGAGCGGTCCATATGCCGGCGCTATCAGCAGTCCATTTGGCGGTGTTGCACTCTATGCCAATAATGACGCCATTTCAACAACCGTTTCGTTCAACGGCAGCGCCAGCATCACTTGTTACGGGGCAAGTAATAATTCCAGTACTGCCCAAGTCTCTTTGTATATTGGCAGTAACAAAGTGGGCACGTTCTATTTCAGCGGTACCAATAAAACTGCTTCCACGGTAAGTTTCAACGCCAGCGGTTCGCAAACGGTCAAGTTGGTTGTGGAAAGCGACACCGGAGTTTGGGATGCTTATCTAGATTATATTACCGTAAACGGTGGTACAACCGGTGGTGGCGGAACAACCGGCGGGGGTACCAACGGCAACGTTTATCTTACCTTTGATGATGGACCAAGTAATAGTAACTCACAAACGCTGGTAAATACCCTTAAAAGCAATGGTTGCAACGCGGCCACCTTCTTCGTAACCGGGCAAAATATCGGTAGCAACCAGACGGGCTGGAATGCTTATAAAACTTCGGGCTTTAGCATCCAGAACCATAGCTACACACACCAGCATATGACCAGCTGGAGCTATCAGCAGGTCTATAACGACCTCAATCAATGCAACCAAGCCATCCAGAACGGTGGGATGCCCAAGCCCACGAGGATACGGCTTCCCTATCTTGAGAGCAACTCTACCATCCAGTCTGCGTGCTCAGCGCTGGGCTTGACGGTCATCAGTCCCACCATTGACTCCCAGGACTGGAACAGCGCCAGCACAGCGCAAATCATTGCTAACTGCAACAACTTGCAGGTCGGCGGTAACCCCTTGATGCACGATTGGCCCGCAAATACTATCGCGGCTTTACCCACAATTATTCAGAACCTCAAGAACCGCGGCCTCGGTTTCGTGCAATATTAAAAACTGAAATCGTTTTAAAAGCCGCCTGTTTTAAAAGCGGGCGGCTTTTTGAATCAAACCCCGACCGAAGTCGGCAAGAGTTTGAATTACAGGCAATCTTGGATGAGCTTTGGGACCATAACAATCTCCATAAACGCTCGAAATAAGGAGAAAAGCATGAAAAAGATTAACCGACCTTTATTGCCCGTGTTTTTACTATTTTTTGTATTCTTTCTATTATTCGTGTCTTTATTATTTATTCCTAAAAGACCACTATCTACACAATGGGTACAAACCTACGGACCTTATGGTGGCTACATCCATTGCTTTGCCATTGAGGGGAAGAATATTTTTGCCGGAACTGAAGGCAGTGGCATTTTTCTTTCCACCGACAATGGTGCAAGCTGGAGGGAGGTCAATTCGGGTTTGACAAGCAAAAATGTCTATGCCCTTGCTTCAAGCGGTGGCGCGCGCGCGCGAAATATCTTTGCCGGAACCGGCGGCGGTGTTTTTATCTCCACCAACAACGGCGTAAGTTGGAAGTTGATCAATTCAGCATTGACCAATACTTTTGTTTACTCTCTCGCCGTAAATGGTACAAATATTTTCGCCGGAACCAGTAACGGTGTTTTTCTTATCACCAATAATGGTACAAACTGGAGTGCAGTTAATACAGGTTTGACATCTATGAATGTCAATTCTATTGTGATAAGCGGCGGCGCTCGCTCGCCAAATATCTTTGCCGGAACTGAGGCCGGCGGCGTTTTTCTTTCCACCGATAATGGCACCAGCTGGAGCCCAGTCAATTCAGGTCTGACAAACTCACAAATCAATTCCCTCGCCATGAGTGGCACAACAATCTTTGCCGGAACATATGGCGGCGGTGTTTTTCTTTCTACCAACAACGGCAAAAACTGGGATGCGGTTCATTCAGGTTTGACAAACAAATATGTCTACTCTCTTGCCGTCAGTGGTATGAATATCTTCGCCGGAACCGAAGACGGCGTTTTTCTTTCTACCAACAACGGCAAAAGTTGGAGCCTAGTTAATTCAGGTCTGACAAATACTTATGTATACTCACTTGTCGTCAGCGGCATGAATATCTTCGCCGGAACCAACGGTGGGGGTGTTTTTCTCTCTACCAATAATGGTACAAGCTGGAGGGAGATCAATTCCGGTTTGATAAATACTCATGTCGGATCTCTTGCTATGAGCGGTACATATATTTTTGCTGGAACTAATGGTGCAGGTGCATTTCTTTCCGACAACAGTGGTGAAAGTTGGAAAGAGATTAATTCAGGTTTGACTAACCCTTATGTCCACTCTTTTGCCATAAGCGGCGCTAATATCTTCGCGGGAACCAATGGCGGGGGTGTTTTTCTCTCCAACAACAGTGGTACAAGTTGGAGGGAGGTCAATTCGGGTTTGTCAAATAAATATGTCTACGCTCTTGCCGTCAGTGGTACCAATATCTTCGCCGGTACTTTTGGCGGGGGAATTTTTCATTCTACTAATAATGGCACAAGCTGGAGTCCTGTTAATTCAGGTCTGACAAACTTTAATGTCGGGTCTCTTGCCGTGAGTGGTAAAAATATCTTTGCCGGAACTTTTGGCGGTGGCGTTTTTCTTTCCACCAACAACGGTATAAGCTGGACTGCAGTCAATTTAGGATTGACAAACACTCAGATCTTTTCTCTTGCTGCGAGCAGTACAAATATTTTTGCCGCAACTCCTGGCGAGGGTGTTTTTCTTTCCACCGACAATGGCACAAACTGGAGCCCGGTGAATTCAGGTCTGATAAACACACATATTGATTCCCTCGCTGTGAGTGGTGCAACAATTTTTGCCGGAACTTATGGCGGCGGCGTTTTTCTTTCCACCAACAGTGGCATAAGCTGGAGTGCGGCTAATTCAGGATTGACAAATATTGATGTCTATTCTCTTATCATAAGCAGTACGAATATCTTTGCCGGAACGAATGGTAGGGGTGTTTGGAAACGACCATCTATCTGAAATGATCAATTTGGGATGTAACGAATGATTTATTTTCCCATTTACCTTGCTTATATCGTATGACACTTGCAATGGCTGTAATAAACCATGTCAATCCGGTGGTAGTCCAGACACTCCAAACTCCAATAGCAGGAATCAAAGCTAAAACATTTGAAAATCCAACCCTTCCGACAACTTCCACAATACCGTTAATCATGGCATAAAATGCATCTCCCGTACCATTCAACAGTCCTCTTGTAATATAAATCATTCCAAGAGCAAAATACATACAGCTGGTAATCTTGATTGCCTTAACCCCAAGAGCTATCACGGCTCCATCCTCAACAAATATTTTCATAATGGCATGCCCGCCAAACTGAGCGGCCACCAGCGCCATAAGGCTAAATGCAGCTACTATTAAAATACTTTTATGATATCCCGTTCTGACCCGTTCCAGCTTATTAGCCCCCATATTCTGTCCTGCAAAGGTAGACATGGCTGCACCTAAGGAATTGAAGGGCTGCTGTATCAATTGTTCTACTCTGCTGGTTGCTGTGTAGGCTGCAACTGCCACCTCTCCAAAGCCGTTTACGACACTCTGCAATGCTACTAATGATAAGGCAATCATCGAGTTTTGTATCGCTACAGGAATGCCGATTCCTATACATTTAATAATAATTGGCCAGCTTACTTTCATGTGTTCTTTTTTTAATTTAAAATATGGATTATTCATGAATGCAAAAACGGCACAGCCTAGGGCTGCGATTCCCTGGGAAATGACGGTGGCACAGGCTGTTCCTGCTACACCAAATCCAAACTTAAGGACAAATAATAGATCTAAAACAACATTAATTACACAGGATAAAACCAAAAAAATCAGGGGTGTCTTTGAATCTCCCAATGCCCTGAGTATGGCAGCTATAGCATTATAAGCTGCCACAGCTATCATACCACCGGATACTATTCTTAGAAATGTAGCAGAATCATCCAAAATTTCAGACGGGGTGTTCATCGCTTGTAAAATCGGCCGGGCCAGGCATGAAGTTAATATACTCATGATTATCCCCGATACTGCTATAACATAAACTGCATTGGCAATAGCCCTTTTAACATCTTCTTCCTTCTTGGCACCAAAATACTGTGAAATAATTATACTGATTCCAATGGACAATCCCAAACATATGGAAAAAGATAAAAAATTTAAAGAATTTGTAGCACCTACTGCTGCAAGTGCATTAGCACCTATATACTTTCCTACAACGATTGAATCAATCAAATTATAGAATTGTTGGGAAACATTGCCGATAAGCATTGGCAGAGAAAACTGTATCAGAAGCTTAACCTCGTTTCCTTCTGTCATATCTTGTATGTAGTTTGTTGACATAGTTGATCCCTTATTGTATAGCAACTTTTGAAAACACCATTGCTCAATATTACGTTTTTCATAATTTGCCAAGGCTTTTTCATACATATTATACCAGCATATTTTCATTTTCGCTATGATGCTGGAGTTTTTCTCCTTTATTTTAAGACAACCTTCAACCTTTGGTATGCCGGATGAGTTATCGGTTGGAGAAAATGGTCAAATTAGCACGGCGATCCCAGGTAATGCTTATGGTATTTATCTTTTGATTTCAAAAGGTGATAAAAATTCTGTTAAAGGGAAAACAGTCACAATTACCAGCAATTATCCAGAACCTATTACGGCTGATTCATCCACATCCATTTGTGTTACAGACACTGTGAGTGATGCTAATTCTAGTGTTAACGTAACCATTGATAACAATGCTTCACGCGCTGTTACGACTACAGCCAATGGGACTAACTGGGAGGCCAATATAGATATCAGTCTGATTTCCAACGGAAGCCATGAAATTAGAGCTTCCATCGGTGACACTTCGGCAATGGTTGTCTCCAACACAGTCACTGTTACGCTGAACCCTCATTGGTTCTGGCTTCCCCTCTGTAGCACCTCAAGGTTGTAATTCAGTGAAAGAGCAACCTTAGCCGTTGGAGCCAATAAAATAATACATGATGTATTCAAACTCTTCTTGTGCAGGGCAGGAAGAGTTTTTTTATAATGAATGAATATAAAATTTATGGAAACAGCGAATTCATACATATTGTGGGGGAGCTTGAAAATAAGTGAATCTCAAACAAAAGGGTATTAGGCTTCGAAGGCATCGGTTACTCTTCCACCTGCCGTTCTCTTTATAACCAATGATGGGAAGCCTCTGGCGGAGTCGAAAGCGACGGTACCATCTTCTAAAAAGCTCCATAGTGGAAATAGTTTGAACTCAGGATCGGGTTATCCTTTGTTGCAATTCTTCTGTGGTTAAAGAAGTTTTGGTTCCCATCTGGCCGAAGACGATACAGTCGTAAATGATAAATGTAAACTGTTTCTTCTTTTCATCCTCGCTGATTTGGTCTCTCTCTATATCTCCCAGCAGTTTTTGGAGATTTGTATCTTCTCTACACATTAAAAGCTTTCGAATAATGAAAGAGGATTATTGTGTGAAAAATTGGTTAATTTCTTCCGGATTTCCTTACACTAAACTCAGGCAAATGCTTTTCCAATAAGAAGTCAACTTTTTAAACGAGATTTATTTGGATATGGTTACCGGGTTTTTAAATTTAATTCGAAGATTTTTAGAAGCTTAATGACATTTTTCTCTGAAGTGCCAATGAAAGTCTTCTTTCCACCTCAACCCAGTTTATTATATTCATCCAGGTTTTAACATAATCAGCCCGGAGGTTTTGATAATCCAAGTAATTTGAGCTTTGATGAACTATCGAAAGTATCAATTGGGATTGAGCCGTTCCTTTATAATAATAGGTATAAGTAAACTGATACCAAATAAAAACGACATTGCTGCCGAAACGATTCCCGAATCGTTGGTGAACAAACCGATTAACGCGGTTATTGATAACCCAACGAAACCAGAACTGATTTGCGGATATTTAGCCATTAGGTTTTTGATTGAAAGGGGCGGGTGCCAGTAAAGAAATGGTATATACATAAGAAATCCCAGTAAAATTATGGTCAGTGGGGTTGTAGTGATAAGGCGTAAATTCATGGTCATTTTTCGGATTACTAGGTCTACAAATACCCCAATGCCATTCTTCTGGATTGCTAACAACAGGCTTCCCAAATGACTCATGGAACTCCCTAAACATAGCGATCTAAAAATGCCATGCCAATAAACACAAATAAAGTTAAAAGACAGAGTCTGGCAATATTTTTAAAATGAATGGGCTGATTTAGCCATAAGTAATTGGTAATTCCCAAACCCATCAATGCGGTGATTCCACCACCCACATCGGAACCAAACAGCGGATAGAAAAGGATCAAACTTAGGAAAAAAGTAGTGCACCATAAAATTTCCTGTCGCCATTTTTTAATATGGGGTAGACTCAAGGTAACTCCAACAATATATGCACCCAACAATATACCCATATATTCATTTCCAGCCCCATAATATCTACCTCCAGCCAGAATTGAATACCCTAAAAAAGATCTCGATTCATAGTAACCATTTCTTAGAATATTGATGATTATTAACCCTAAAGTTAGAAAGGCTAGCCACATTAAAGTTTTAGTGATGTTATTTCCCGATAAAATATAGGAGATTATAAATATACCTCCGCCAATCGCTAGAGTATAGGCAATAATAGGTAGCCAGGCGGTAGGACTGATCGCGGCTTCGATTAGAAATGTCCCGGGGATAGTAAGTAAGTACAGATAACTCCAAATTAATAAAGTTATGATAGGTATTGGGAAGTGCCTGATCAAACCTAAAATCAATAAAGGAACAAGCCCAATCATTAAATATCCCAATACAGTAAGAAGCGGCCAACGGACAGAATAATTTTTAATCAACTCCGGTTGTTCTGCGGCAATTGTACGCCATTTCCCGGGAATAGTTTTAATTTTTTCACTTGTTCCGGTTTTATTATTCGGATTGAAAATAATCTTCCGAAGGTCTGTGTAAGTAATGATACCTGGTTTTCGGGTGCTCTGAGAGTAAAGAGTTCCATTTGTAAAATTCTGGCCTCTCAGAATGACAGCAAACAAATTTTTATTTTGGATAGCAGGTTTTTGTTGAGGGCAATAGGCACACACCATCAAAAGGGTATTATTGGAATTAAAATTAGCGAACATATAGCCTGTTAGGTCTTCATAATATCTTAGAATTTTTTTGCCATCTGATAATAATGGATTATGGTTTTCTGGCCAACGGAAGACTGTGATTTTATTTTGGAATGATTCAAGCGGATAGGGGTTTCGAATTGAATTGGAATTAGTTGGATTCTTAAACTCAAGAGGATATTTTGGGGATAAATTTATCTTTTTGGAAAATGGCATAAATTGATCCAGTGTCATTATGGCCGTTGGGTTTAAGGCATAAATGCTTTTTTTCAAAGGAATAAGATCCAATATGTTTGGCCCGCTATCCCTTTGTGAGTTCGGCACGGTTACCAGAGTGACCGTACTGGTTGAAACTAGTTTTATTAAATTTGGATAATCACTCGTGATTTGTGATAGTTCAAGACCGGAAAAATCAAGGAGAATAACTTGCCTAGGAATTGTGCTTGAATAAACCGGTGAAGGGGATATCAATAGTAAAGTTAAAAAAAGCAGCAATAAGACAGGGATTATACATTTTTTCAGCATGAACTCACTCCGAAGACTTATCTGACTGATTTTAATTTGTCTATCAATAGTTTTCATTAGATTGTACACATTAATACATATTCTTTAACTACGAAGTGGGGAAACCGAAGTTCTACCAGCTCAAAATCGATGGAGAGAAACAACCCGTAATCTTCCATTATAAGGACTTATTAAAAATGCCCTCTCGTATAATGGTTACGATTATCGCATTAAGAAGAACTCAGGCTGCACAACTTGCGCAGCCTGGCCTTTCAGTGGTGCTCCGAATTCTGCTATAACTCGGAGCTCTCCATATACCCGTAGCCAAAAATAAGCTCGTTTATTTCCGGAACACTCGTATTCGACAAGTAACAAATGATTCAATATATTGAATGATGAATAAAAAAAGTTCCAGAAATTAAGGGCTTTTTTGTTTTATACTGCAAAAAAATGATTACCTATTTTTTGGATAACCAGGCGAGACCAGATCCAACGCGAGGTGGTTTTTCTTGGGTTATAAAAATAAACTGCTCCACCGGTAGGATCCCAACCGGATACAGCCAGACGGGCAGCTCGAATTGCTTGGTAGTTGGGAGTCATCCAAATTTGGCCGTCCCGTACCGTACAAAATTCTCCCCGCTTGAAAATAATCCCAGATATTGTTTTGGGAAAACCCTTAGTGCGCAGCCGATTTAGTAAAACCGCTCCAACTGCCACTTGCCCTTCAAACGGTTCTCCCCTGGCTTCTGCATGAATGACTCTTGCCAAAAGATAAACATTTTTTTCGTTTGGAACATTCCAATGGGTTAAGGGGCTTGATTGTTGTTCACGTCTTAAAGAAACATTCTTGGAAATAGGAATATCGTTTACCTTTGCTGTTGGCTCTGGAAAATATTTTGCCTTGTTTGGATGAGAAATCCGGCCTTCTTTTTTATTACTTGACTTCATTTCTACTAGTTTTGCTTTATGAACCGATGGTTTTTGGACTATCGACCTAAAAATACTTATCGGCAAGAATAACAGGAGTCCCGCGAGGATGAGCCCGGAAATCCATCTACTTATTTTGTGATTGCGGATGATTGTAAGCATATTTATCCCTCCCACATGGTGTGAGTATAACATGAGAGAGGAGGCAGGCCTATTTGTATTTATTGGAGCTAGAAAAAAATTTTACATTAGTAACTTTTACGAGTAACGGCTCTACAAGAAAAAATGGGTATCCTGACGATCGTTAATGGTATTAACCCGATTAGAGGTTGTTAAACTAAAGTCGATTATTCATTCAGTTGATGAACGCCTTTGTAGCATTCATGATCTTTATGAAGCGATGGAAGGAAAAAACTCAAAAAGCAATTCATTGAATAAAAAGCCTAATTCTTGATTAAATTTATTTATAGAAAGTGTTTTTAATCAATGAAAAAACCACAACTTCATTTCTCAAAGAATCGGCTATTATCTTTAGACGCATTACGGGGATTTAATATGTTTTGGATTATTGGGGGAGAAAAGGTTGCTGATGCACTTTCCCGATGCCATCTCCCCATGATTCAAATTTTGGCGGCACAATTGAGTCATACTGCTTGGAATGGGTTTACATTCTATGATTTGATTTACCCGATGTTTATTTTTGTAACGGGAGTTTCTACTGTTTATTCCCTTGATCATCGTAAAGAACGTGGCGATAAGCGTTATCAAATTCTGCTACATATTTTTCGGCGGAGCTTATTGCTTTTTTTATATGGTTTATATTTAAGTAATGCCGGTTTGAACTTGCACGGTTGGTTAACGAATGTACGTTTGATGGGCGTGTTACAGCGAATTGCTATATGCTATTGTGGGGCAGCCATTCTAGTACTTTTTGTGAAGCGGCGTTATCAGGTGGTTATTGCGCTTATAATACTTTTGGGATATTGGCTTATTTTAAAATTTGGGGTCGTACCGGGCTATGGAGCCGGAGTATGGTATCCACCGGAAGCTAATTTTGCTAATTATTTTGATAAGCTTTTTTTACCGGGGAGAAAATATTATGGAACCTGGGATGTGGAAGGCTTATTGAGTACCTTTCCGGCGCTTGTTACCTGTCAGATAGGTGTATTTGCCGGATTTTGGTTAAAAGAAGATTGGAAGGAAAGGAAAATTAGGGATACTTTATCAAAAAAAGCCTTTTTGTTAGCATTAATTGGCATATTCATGTTGGAACTCGGTGTATTATGGGTATTTTATCTGCCAATTAATAAGATGATTTGGACCAGCTCATTTACCTTAGTCACCGGGGGATTAAGTGTAATTATTTTGGCCCTATTTTATTGGCTGATTGATGTTAAAGCTTTTAAAAAGTGGGCATTTCCATTTATCGTAATTGGACTAAACTCCATCTTCATTTATTTGTTAATGAATATAATTCCATGGGATAGGATTTCAAAGGGAGTGCCAAGTTGGATTTTTCAAACATTTGGAGAATATGGAGATCTAGTTTTTTCATTGTCAACTTTAGTATTGGGGTGGGATCTTTTATATTGGATGTATAAAAGAAAAATTTTTATTAAAATTTAATAATAAAAAATAATAAGATAATTGCTTATGATTAACAGCCAAAAGAGACGTTAAATTAAATATAAACCCCGACTTTATTGTTCACCTCCTTTTCCACCCAACTGCCTGCCAAGGTGGTTGGGGTTTTTATTTATTTTGAAAACTTCCCTCTATGCTAGGAAGTCCAAAGAAACAATGCTATTGGTATCGAGCGTTTTCATACATTTCTAATAATACTATCAAATTATAAGGGAAAGAGATTGGTTATTGTTGTTTAGATAAGCATTTGCTAGACATTCTGACAATCGAGAAGAGGAATTGTAAATTATTGCAATTGATATTGAAATTGCAAAGAAGGCTTGAGAAATCCGGAAAAAGGTATAAATAGTATGAAGGAAATTGCTGAACACTTTGGAGTTGATGAATGGGAACTTTCAAAAGTTATTGAGAAAATTGCAAAGCAGGAGGCCAATCAGTGAAACTGTTATTTTCGATGAGACCGGCCCAGGAAGAACCTAATCCATGGTACTTGCAAACAGTTCTAAATATGCAAATGACATCATGGTATTTTCACGAGCTTTTTCTATCTCAGAGGGAGCTTTTTGTATCCCGGAAGGAGCTTTTTAATTTTAGCCCATTTTGTGTTAACACAATTAATATCATGGTTTTCATTCAACGAGCCGCAATATTCACAAAACTTTATTTGCAGACTGCCCGTGGCCACGAGTAGCAGCATTTAACTAATCAAATATGCTTTACACGGGTTACAAGCAATTTACCAAAAAGGGTACAGATATAAGAAAGCAAGAGTCATCGTATTGGATATTGTTTCCGAGAATCAAATCCAGGGTTCGTTGTTTGATGAAAAGGAGTAAGGGTAAAAAACTGGTTGCCCTATAGAGTATCAGATGGAAAAGTAGAAACTAAGGAACTGGGGGAGGATTATTATAACTCAATGCCAAGGAACGCTGAATTCAGAAATAGGGAGGGCTATGGCCCTAAAGATTTAGAACTATAGCCCTCTTTAATTTGATCATATATTAAATGCTCAAGGTAAGCAAATAAGCCATCCCGCCTGAAGTGGAAATTAAAATAAATAAACAGACTGGCGGCGACAATCTTTTCCATCGGAATGCCGAACTCGCCGGATATTCTAAAATTATTGGGATCGATTCCCGGGTTGGCTATAACTATCGCATCTATAGTAGTATTATATAGGTCGGCTAACTCCGTAACCTAGTCGTCTGACTGAATGGTATAATGAAGACATTATTTTCACCTTGTTAATTATATTTTTTTCTACCGGAAAGGCACGCAAAGGACATCTCCGACCTGGAGTGGGAAACGAAAGTCAATAAATGGGTTAACTGCGGCGATCGCATCTGGCGAAACGCCAAACCGGAAACCTATGTTAAAGAGAGAATCTCCCGGTTGAACCGTATAAAAACGTCCCCCAGGGCAGCCAGCCGGCCCAAACCCCCGAAATGGTGGCCTAAAGCCGGGTCTAAACCCCGGTCTACGTCCCGGCCTAGGCCCGGGTCTACGTTCCGGCCTAGGCTCAGGTCTACGTTGTAAAACATCAACTTGTGAATCAATAGGTAAGTGGATTACCTGTCCAACATACATATTATTAGGATCAAGATCGGCATTCGTTGCCAAAATCTCTTCCACTGTGGTATTACATTGATCGGCCAGTTCCCAAAGAGTGTCATCGGGCTGGAGCATATATTCAAATGTTTCGGTAGAATAATCCATTGACATTTTTTCTTCCTTTCTATTTTTTCGTAAGTGCTATTTGCAGTATATCTTATGAGCTAATGCCGAAATCCGTTTTGGGCTTGAGGCATAAGTTAACAAATTCCAAGCCTTTCAGCATTACATAGAATAAATCCTTTTTTTCTATTTGAATATTATTAAAAATGGGTATCATATTTAAGAACCAATGATTTATATTGGGTAATCATCAGGAGAAAGGAAGAGTTGAATGTCAGAAATATATTGTGGGATCGATAATTGTCATTATTGGGATCAAGGGAATCTTTGTAAAGCATCGGAAATATTTGTGGCTACCGATTCATGGGCATCAGAGGCACCGGATAATATCGATGCGCCGAGGCATGCCCAAATTCCACAGATGCATGCCAACAACTGTATGGAAACCTGTTGTAAGACTTTTGTCAATAAAAAAGATAAAATAAAAGTCGATGGCGTAACCAAGAATCCTTAAAAAGAATGAACGATAAATAAAGTAAAGCCGGGGTTTTTCCTCGGCTTTACTGTTAGGTTATGGTACTATCTCCTGTGTGGTTATGTAGGATAGGTAACAGTTGGAGAGTAGGTAACGTTGGGACGCAGTATACGGATTAAATTGGGATTAACACCGGGATTGGCCGCCAGAAAGCGCATCGTAAAAAAAGACCGGACCCTGGAGCATCCAGTCAATTCAATAATTATCAAAGCCGTACTATTATCCAGGTATTCGCGGCGATTTTACAGCTACCATTCAGCTTATGGATTAAAACCGAAAAGGAAGGGTGATAATATGTCCAATCATGTTTTAATAGTTTATTTTACGCATTCCGGAAATACGTGCAAACTCGCAAAATTGATTCATGAGAAAGTTGGCGGAGAACTGTTTGAGATTTAGCCGAAGATTTCGTACCCGGATTCCTACGGTTCTCCAAATTGGTGGAGTACCATAGCTCCCCCTGCTGCAACTTTTCTGGCGGAAAGCAATTTATCTGGCAAAACCATCGTGCCGTTCTGTAACCATGGCAGAGGCGGTCTGGGAAGAGTCGAAAAGGACATTGCGAAATCGTGCCCTCAATCCACTATTCTGGACAGCTTTGAAATCTATGGAAGCGGTGGAGGTAACGCACTATCCAAGGTCACTGAGTGGTTGCAACGGATAGGCGTCCCTCTTAAGTAAAGGTTGCATTCGGTAACACGCTATCCGGTACGATGATGTGTGAGAAATGCAAAGGATACGATGGGCGGCTTGTTCCTGTGTTAAGGCTGATTTTACGGACCTCTGCTAACTAGCTCTTAAATAAAGAAGTATTTCCGGCCATAAAATGAATGTGCCCAATATAATCGGGGTTTGCACTTGTATTACCAGAGTATCCATGAACATGATTATGATTAAAGGAAGTTTCTCCTTTATAACCATGAGTGTGCAATTCATTGCCCATATTTATCACCTCATTATTATGTTATGTTAATATTAGCGGTAGCGGACTGTATAAAAAGCAGGTCGTGTCTTTATATTTGGAAAAGTTTGTTTTGGCTATAAAAATCAATTTTGCCACAAAATAATTTATTTCAGGCAAAGAAAATTATTTTTGGACGCATAATAAAGTAATTAAATTTGGATCGAACTACTGGTATTTTGTTCTCCTAACCATTTTGGCTTAGGGGATTTTTTAATTTTTAAACCCGGGGTTAAATTCCTCAGCTTTTGCCAAGCAAGGTGGACTAGACTCACAAAGGTCGTAGCCATTTGCATTTTTTGAGTATAACTCATCATCCCCCATTCATCGCGAGTAGAGTAGCAAGCAAAATTTGGTTTTAGCTATCGTTATTTAAATCGACTAATAAACCAGAAGGTGGTAAACATAAATAGTAGCTTCAGTTACCGGGAAATTGTCCCACACTTCATTCTATATTAAACGTTTCTTTAGTGACCGATTTGCAAATAAGACTCACGTTTGGTATCGTTTTAGGGAGAGAGAAACATTTGGACTTGCATATATTAACAAATAAATCCATGTTGGATACGGTTAGATTTGTTTTAACCGTAACCGGCCCGTTACAAAAACTAATTGATCGTCCGGGGGAGACCCATGAATTTTGTAATACTCAGGCGATAAAAATTTTACAACAGGACGGATTCACCCGCTGTGCAACATTTTTTCTGCGGTACGAAAAAGAACTGAATAAAGGTGTGTACTGGGCCGATCAAGGCTGGAAAAACGTCAGTCACTTTTTTAAACCAGCCTCCGCAAAAGGCCTTTGGCTTTTCCCCAGCGCCACGGAAGAGTTTGAACAACATCTAAGCCAAGCGATGAAAACTGCGCACCAGGGCAATTTGCGGAAAGCCGTTTTTTTTCTTGGAGCGGCCGCACATTTGGTGCAAGATTTATGTGTGCCCCATCACGCCTTGGGTAAAATCCTCGCTGGACATCAGCAATATGAAACCTGGGTACAGCAACGTTATGACCAATATGCGGTAAACTCCCATGGAATCTATTGGGAGAGGGAACCCGTTGCCAGACTCCTGGGAAATGTCGCTGTTAGCGCCGATTTGCTCAAATGGGTTGACACGGATTCAAGTGAACAATGGTACCATAAGGCCACTGAAATTTTGTTGCCCTTGGCGCAGTGTACAACCGCCGGTTTACTGCAATGGTTCTACAGTAACTTATACAAATCTGGTTGGGCTGCAGAATTTAAAATGGACTGTTTTTTAAGCAACCATCGCCAAGTTCGCCACTTTGATCATCTTTCTAGTGATATGGACGATAATTCCGGTATTATTTTGGATTATCAAAGTATTAACCACCGGAATGGGGGAAGCCGCATCTGATTATCTGTCGCACGACGTGTTAGGTCAAGCAATTGCGACAATACTCTTCGGAAGTTAATCTTGTTAGTGCTGCAGTTTAGAGTACAGCTAGATGTTAAGGAACGAACAATGTTGGTGAAAAGTTTCAACTAGAAAGCTCACTCAAGTAATAGCTATATAATTCACGCCTAATAGGGGGAGGGGAGCATCCTGTACGGATGCTGGTACTTCCTCTATTATTTTATTAAGGTGGTTACAGGCTGACATTAGCTCTTTAAGGGTGAAGATAAGAACTGGTTATGATATTTATTTTCTCTTCGTGTTGTTCTGGGTATTAATAAAGGTTATTTTCTTTTCATAAAATGAATCCAAGGTTAATGTTTATATAGATACCGGGAAAACCCGGCTAACATTATAGGGAAAGATGGTTTGTCCATGTTGAGACTTTCGAGTAAAATAGCAATCCGAGCAAGTTTCATTATAAATATTTTTTTTATTGCCTTTTCGATTACCTTTTTAATTGCTCATGCGAAGTTTGCAAATCCTTCTTCCCAGATTCCTTCCGGGGTAATAAGTATTGTAATTGATGTAAAGGGCTTAAAATTAATCGTATATAAAGGTAACCTGCCCCAAAAAACATTTCCGGTAGCGGTTGGAAAACCGGGTACGCCTTCCCCAGTAGGGAATTGGAGGATAGTTAGTAAAGAAAAATGGGGAGAAGGATTTGGATCCCATTGGCTAGGGTTAAATGTTCCGTTTGGAGTATATGGAATCCATGGAACAAATAACCCCAGTTCAATCGGAAACATTATAAGCGCAGGTTGTATTCGAATGTTTAATAATGATGTGGAAGAAGTCTACAATATGGTGCGAGTTGGGACTCCAGTACATATTATCGGAGATCCGTTTATGGGGAGAAGAGTGTTGGTGAGAGGCTTAGCGGGCACGGATGTATTATTTCTTCAAAAACGTTTAAAACAATTGGGATTGTTTCATTACAATCCAGATGGGATTTTTGGTTATGACACGGAGCGAGCCGTTATCGAATTTCAAAAACAAAATCGGTTACCTTTAACTGGACAAGTCAAGTATTCGGAATATAGCAAATTGAAACTAATTAATACAGAATAATGCATTGTATCATCGAATATATCGTTCGAAAGAAGCTGGATTCACTTTGGCATATGCTGAGTAACGCAGTGAATGCCTCCACCCCAGCGGTTGACATTTTCAGCATCAATGCCGATAATTTCCCGTCCGGGAAATACTTTTTGAAATAGACTGCGGACTTTTGCCTCAGTAGTTCGTAGTGATTCTGGGCGTCCCGGTTTCCAGTAAACCTGCATTAATACCACCCCATTAGTAATCGCATAATTCAGATAACTGCGCACTGGTAGTTCACCAGACAGCTCCATTTCCTGATAAAGGCCCGGCGGCATCGGGACGCGGATGATCTGGAAGGGTTTTCCCCCCAGGTCAGTGGCGTTTTTCAAGATTCGAAAGTTTTCTTCGAGGCGCAGATATGATTCTTGGGAATATCGGCTGATATATCTATCGTTCGGTAAAACTTGGGCTAAAAGGATTGTGTTCGGCGCCGCGAAGCGGGCAATTTCATTAATGTGTCCGCTAGTAATCCCATCATCTTCAGCTAAGCCTTTTTTAAGCCATATTATTTTTTTTACCCCGAGAACCCTTTGATATTCTTTTCTAATCTGTTCTTTACTTTTTCCGGGATTACGTTTCAGTGCAACCGATTCGGTGGTCATCAAGACGCCCCGGCTGTTGGATTCAATCGCCCCTCCCTCAGAGATCAGTTGGGTTCCGATGACCGGTAATCCAAGAAGTCTTGCAACCAATATGGCAACTTGACTTTCAATTTTGATATAAGATGGATCTTTATTCCGGCTATAACCATCAAACCCAAAATCTACTACCTTTAATCTGCCCCATCCGTTTTTGATGAAGATCGGCCCGACATCCCTTGCCCAAATCGATTTGTGGTCAATTAGGTAAAAATTAACATTTCCCCCGGAAAAGCCGTTTGTTTTAAATTGATTTTTGATCGAAGCAATCTCCCCATTACTTTGGGCTATTAAATTAACCCTGATATGGGGAGCGAAAGCTTTGATAATACTGACCATATTTTGGTTAACCGGGACTTTAAGTTGATATATCTCTGAGGGCCATTGCATCCAGATTGCCTGTTGTTGTTCAAATTCACCCGGCAATTGGTACTGGCTTAATAGGTTATTTTCGCGGATACCGGCGATTAGTATGACAAGCAGACCGACGAAAACGAGAATAATAAAAAAATATTTAATCGTTTTGTCTTTGTTTATCATGGGGATATTATTCGTGGTTTTTAATATTTTATCCACTTCTAGGACCAAAAGATTTAACTGGAAATCCCTTGGAACCTCCAGTCAGGGGAAAAACCGCGCGCGCGATCAATAAACCATAACGAGGTTTTTATATACTGGTTAAAGGATTAGAGATATTTGCCCTTGAAATGCTAATGAAAGTCTTTTCTCTACCTCAATCCAGTTTACTATCTGCCACCAGGATTTAACGTAATCGGCTCGCCGGTATTGATAATCCAGGTAATAGGCGTGCTCCCACCCATCTAAAACCAGTATGGGTATACTCCCCCATTGGGTCAGGTCTTGATGTTTTTCAGCATTTAGGATTTCTAGCCGGTTCCAGGCTGGCTGCCAGACTAAAATTGCCCAGCCGGAAGCTTCAACGTTGATGGCGGCCTCGGTAAATTGTTCTCGAAATATAGGGATACTTCCAAAGTAGCTACATATTAGTTTTTGAGTTAAGGGGCCGGGCTGTCCTCCGCAACCTATTGGAGCCATTGTAGTCCAGTAAATACTATGTAAGATATGGCCGGAACCATGAAAAGCAAGTTCGCGTTCCCAGTGCTTGATTAGGGTAAAATCCTTTTTTTGCCGGGCTTCCACCAGTTTAAGTTCAGCTTTATTTAAACCCTCGACATAGGATTTATGGTGGTTATCATGGTGAAATCTGAGTGTCGTGGAACTGATCACCGGCTCCAGAGCATTGTAGGGATAAGGCAAGGGAGGTAATTGATGGCCGCCGGGCGGCAACATTGCGTATTGCATTCGATCGACCTCCTTGTAAATATTGATGGTGTTTGGTAAAAACATTATATGCCACTATATTAGTAATAGTGCATGGATGCTTTTCTGAAGGGATAACTGGAGGCCCAATATACCACTATTACAATCTCATCAGCGGCCAGAGCTATGAAAGTACCACCGGACATGGCATAATGGGGAACAAATACGGTCACTTCTCCCGGATGTTTCAAAACCGCATGGGCAATCTGTTCCGCAGCCAGAACCAGGCCACCTGAAGTATGCAGAATGATATCAATCGGCGGGGGTGAGCCGGTCGTAAATTAAACCTCCGGTATAGGGACTTTTATACCAATGACGCCATATTTATAGCATAAAGGTGGCGATCAAGTTGGTGGTTATGATTGATGGAGTTTCGGAGACACTCCGGATTCCGCTGCGCGATTTTTTTAGAAACCCGCTAAAAACGGAATTCAGGATTTCACCGGACGGGAACTATTTTTCCTTCATGGGACCTTATCAAAACCGCATGAATATTTTTGTCCAGAAACGAGGCACCACAATTGTGGGGCGGGTCACGGAAGAAACCGCCCGTGATATTCGCGACTACTTCTGGAAAGGCAATCACCGGCTTATTTACCGCAAGGATTTTAAGGGTGATGAGAATTATCATTTGTTGGTGGTGGATCGTGATGGCCGGAATTTAAAGGATTTGACTCCTTTCACAGGCG
The DNA here is from genome assembly GCA_023415375.1 of Bacillota bacterium. Lineage (GTDB taxonomy): Bacteria > Bacillota > UBA4882 > UBA8346 > UBA8346 > UBA8346. The sequence goes on along the minus strand of JAEZKW010000144.1, from coordinate 3,552 downwards.
TAAGGGCCATTATTATTGATAAACAAGCTGATCGTGATACCGAAATGATAATTGGCCTCAATAAACGGAATCCCCGAGTTTTCGATGCCTACCGCTTGAATGTGATCACCGGGGAAATGAAACTGGTTACCGAAAACCCCGGTAATATTACCGAATGGAAAGCCGACCACCATGGTAAGCTCCGGATCGCCATGGCCAGCGAAGGGGTGAATAATGCTCTTTTATACCGGGAAGCCGAGGAGATTCCTTTCAAGCCGGTATTCACCTCTAATTTTGGGGTAACAATGAACCCTCTTTTCTTTACCTTCGATAATCAAAACATCTATGCTAGATCGAATATCGGCCGTGATAAATTAGCAATTGTAGTATTTAATCCCGAAAAAGGTAAAGAACAGGAAGTAATCTTCAAACATCCCGATGTGGATGTGAAAAGCCTTCATTATTCGTCCAAACGTAAGGTTTTGACTTATGCCGTTTATACCACCTGGAAAGATGAATACCAATTCTTAGATCCTTTGATGGAGTCGGAGTACAATTTAATCCGCCGGTATTTATCTCAAGGAGAACTTGAGTTTACCGCTGCGAATAAAAATGAGGATATTTATATTATCAGGCGATATAACGACCGCTCCCGGGGAGCATATTATCTATATGAGTCCACCAGCGCCAAATTAAAAAAACTCTCCGATATTAGCCCCTGGCTTAAAGAAGAAGAAATGTGCAAGCTAAAACCCATTACTTATAAATCCCGCGATGGTTTAATCATCAATGGATATTTGACCCTTCCTAAAAGCAAGGAACCTAAAAATCTCCCGGTAGTGGTTCATCAGCATGGCGGCCCTTGGGCGCGAGATAACTGGGGCTTTAACCCGGAAGTCCAATTTTTGGCCAACCGGGGTTTCGCGGTCCTTCAAATGAATTTCCGCGGCTCTACCGGTTACGGACGTGAATTCTGGGAACTCTCTTTCAAGCAATGGGGCCGAAAAATGCAGAATGATATTACAGATGGCGTAAATTGGTTAATTAGAGAAGGTATTGCCAATCCACAAAAAATTGTGATATACGGTGCCAGTTACGGAGGATACGCCACCCTGGCCGGAGTTGCTTTCACACCGGATTTGTATGTCTGCGGGGTGGATTATGTGGGAATAGCCAATCTTTTTGCTTTTCTAAAAATGATCCCGCCTTATTGGGAACCAGTACGCGATCAGTTATACGTAAAAGTGGGCGACCCTAAAAAAGATGCCAAACTGTTACGTGCCGCCTCGCCGATTTTTCAAGCCACTCGAATTAAAGCGCCGCTTTTGGTAGCTCACGGCGCTCATGATCCCCGGGTTCATATCAGTCAATCCAATCAAATTGTCGAAGTCTTACGAAAGCGGGGGCTTGATATTGAATATATGGTGAAAGAAAATGAAGGGCACGGCTTTCATAATGAGGAAAATCGCTTTGCTTTTTACGAAGCGATGGAAGAATTCCTGACCAGGAATTTAAGCAATATTACTTTGATAAGTTCCGCATTTGTGGACGGCTGCCCGATTCCTCAAAAATATGCAAGATTTGATGCCCATCCGGGCGGTTTCAATTATTCTCCGTCTTTATCTTGGACTGATGCGCCGGTAGGCGTTAAAAGTTTTGCTCTTATTTGTATTGATCCTGATGGGGGAAACTGGGTTCATTGGGTACTTTTTAATATCCCGCCAACTAAAAACCGGTTAAACGAAAATGTCCACAAGGCCCCGATACTGCCGGACAATTCAAGGCAAGGGAAAAACAGCTGGAATTTGATAGGTTATGATGGGCCATCCCCACCCAAAGGCACCGGCATCCATCACTATTATTTCGAAATTTATGCCCTGGACATCAATCTTGACTTGCCACCCGGGTCTACCAAAAACCAAATAGCTTCGGCCATAAAAGGTCATATTTTAAGCCAGGGCAGGTTGATTGGGACATATCAATATCAATAAATTATAATATTGGAGGCGCCTTCCTCATATATTTGAGTTAGAATTATGTTCGGAGGTAAAGCTTGAAAGTCTTTCTCATCAAGCAAAAGGTACTTTTATTTATATTACTGGGAAGTATGGCTGGTTTAGGACTTTGGTTTGGTCTTATTTCACAATCCCAAACGGTGTTTACTCCTCAAAAAAAAGAGGTCGCAATCGTAATCGATGATTTTGGAGGATATGCCGGCGGAATCAAGGAAATGATGACTCTTCCTTATACACTGACCTTTGCAATCATGCCTTTTGAAGAATTCTCACGTGAGCAAGCCGAACAAGCAATTGAAAAGGGTTTTGAAATTATCGTACACATGCCTTTCGAAGCAGTTAACGCCGATCCCCGCTGGTATGGAAAAAAGTATATCTCTATCAACTCTACACCGGGTGAGATTAAAAAGCTGATTGATGAAGCCTTCCAAATATTACCGATGGCGGTTGGCTTAAGTAATCATATGGGCTCAAAAGCAACCAGCGATCCCCAAGTAATGGCGGAAGTAATTAAAGTATTAGAACAAAGAAACTGTTTCTACTTGGATAGCCGGACTACCTTTACCGCTTCACCGGCGTCAACTGTTGCGACGAACTTAAATTTACCTTATGCCGAACGTGATGTGTTTTTAGATAACATAAATTCCGCAAGTGATATGCGCGATCAATTGAAAAAATTAATGGAACAAGCAAGAACCAAAGGATTAGCGGTAGGAATCGGCCATGTCGGTCAAACCGGAAGCAATTTGGCTGCTGTGCTCCGCAAAGAACTTCCCAAATATGAAAAAGAGGGTTTTCATTTTGTACCGCTTTCGGAATTTATATACACTCAGGTTCCTGCTAAACCCCATAAAAATAAAAACATTGTCATTGGGATCGATCCCGGTCATGGCGGAATTGATTCCGGAACCAAATCTGGGAATATGCTTGAGAAAGACCTGAATTTAAAATTCAGTAAAGCGCTGGCGGAAGGATTAAAAGGAAGAGGGTACAGAATAGTGCTAACCCGGAATGAAGACCAACTTTTAAGTCCTTATGCCCGTTATACCTATAAAAATCGCCCTTATAAATTGGACGATTTCTGTTGCCGGATTCAAAAATTAGAAGCGGCAGGCGCTTCAGCCGTTGTAAGTATTCATGCCAATTGGAGTAAATTATCTTACCACCGTGGACCCATCATATATTATCCCGCCCATTCTCCGGTGGCTCAAAAAATCGCCCAGCATGTCCAAGAACATTTAAATCAGGTTCAACCGTACCGTAAATTACCGAAACCCAGTGATTATTATATATTATGTCAGGCGGATGTCCTAAGTATTTTAGTGGAATTAGGCTTCTTTTCAAATCAGGAAGATCGTCAATTATTACAAAATGATAATTATCTGGAACTATTAAAATCTGCTATTATTGACGGTTTGGCGGAGACTCTCTAACCATGGAATTTTTAAAAGAATTAGAGGCAATTAAATTCACCGACATTATGCCTTTGTCATATATTAATATAACAGAGAGACCTAATAAAGAAAATACCGGTTGTTTAAGTAGACAAATGGAGTAT